>JAVBUK010000102.1:0-4617 GCA_031555345.1 Xanthobacteraceae bacterium
TGCGAGCTTGAGCCCGGTGCCGCCGCCGCCGTTGCGGCCCGTCTCGAACGTGATCATCGCGCCAAAGCGGTGGCGATCGACGGTTGGATGGCCCTGAACGCCTATGTGCCCCCCAAGGAGCGGCGCGGCTTGGTCATCATCGACCCGCCCTACGAAGATCGGACGGACTTCCATCGTCTGGCCCCCCGATTGGCTCAGGCTTGGCGCAAGTGGCCGACCGGCATCTATGCCTTGTGGTATCCGATCAAGGATCGTGTGGGCCCCGATCTCCTGGCCGAAGGGCTCGCACGGGCGGGCATTGCGAAGGTCCTGCGCGGCGAAATCCAGTGCGAGGCCGACGCTGATTCCGGACAGTTGCGGGCGTGCGGCCTGGTCATCGTCAATCCGCCTTGGCGTCTTGCGGATGAATTGCAGCGCCTTCTGCCCCCGCTCGCCCGCGTGCTGTCGCAGGGCCGCCGCGGGCATTGGCGGGTCGACTGGCTGGCCGGCGAAAAGTAGGGGGGGCCACGGCCCTTTCCAGTTGCGCTGCCTGTGTTACTCTGTTGCGGGGCTTTGACGTTCTTCCTCCTTCAGGAGGCCGGCGGAGTGTCCGAGGCCGGGTTTTGGCCGACGCCTTTCCCGTCCGTGAATGTCCGGCCGAGCCGTCGTGCCGTGGGGGCCGGCGGCGGAGCAACCACGGGGAAAGGAGGTTTCCCGATGGCAATGACCGGCACGGTCAAGTTCTTCAATGGCGAACGCGGCTACGGGTTCATCAAACCGGACGACGGCGGGCGCGATGTGTTCGTGCATGTCACGGCGGTCGAGCGTGCGGGGTTGAAGTCGTTGAACGAAGGCCAACGCCTCACGTTCGAGGTCGAACCGGACAAGAAGGGCAAGGGCCCGAAAGCGGTCAACCTGGTGGTGACTGGCTGACGGCCAGCATCCGCGCGGCGTATCTCGGCGGCGGCTCAAGCCGGTCCGTCCAACAGGTCACAATTGATTTTCGGGAAGCTCATGATTCTGCGTTCCGCGGCGGCCTCGCCCTACGTCCGCAAGGTCCTGATCGCGGCGGCCGTGCTCGGGCTCGACCAGCGTATCGACGTCGTTCCCGCCACCGTTGCCGATCCGAACGATACGGTGCACGACCAGAACCCCCTCGGCAAGATACCGACGCTCATTCTCGACGACGGCAGCGCGCTGTACGATTCGCGGGTGATCGTCGAGTACCTCGACCATCTCGCCGGCGGCGGCCGGATCATTCCGCGCGATCCCGCCGCGCGATTTGCCGCGCTGCGCCTGCAGGCGCTCGGCGACGGCATCGCCGATGCCGCCGTGCTGATCGTCTACGAAGCGCGCTGGCGCACGCCCGAGCGGTGCGAACCGCGGTGGACCGATCATCAGGCCGGCAAGATCGACCGGGCGCTGGTGGTGCTGGAAGCGTCGGCCGGGTTGAAGGGCGTGGCGCAGATCGGCGAAATCGCGGTGGCGGCCGCACTCGGTTATCTCGATCTGCGCCTGGGCGGACGGTGGCGCGACCGGCACCCGCGGTTGGTCGGGTTCCTGGACGATTTTGCCGCCGCGGTGCCGGCGTTCGAGGCGACGCGCGCCGATTGATCGGACATCCGCCGCATCGGTCGCACGGCGCGTCACCCGAGCGAAACCGCCGTCCGCCGATCGGGACCCCGCACCGAAAAGCCCCGGGCGGTTCCGCCCGGGGCTTTTGGCAGTGATCCGGATTGGCCGCGGTCAGAAGCGGAAGTTGACGCCGCCGCGAACCAGGTCGGAGGTGTAGCTGATCTTGTCGGCTCCAAGATGCTGCCAGCATCCCGAGCCGACGCTGCAGTCCATTTTGCCCAGGTCGACATGCAGGTATTCGACCTTGGCGGACCAGTTGCGCGCAAAGGCGTATTCGATGCCGACGCCGGCCGTCCAGCCGACATTGGTGTCGGAGACTTCGCCCCAATTCGTGCCGGCCTTGACCGAGCCGATCGCGGCGCCGCCGGTCACGTAGGGCAGCCATTGGCCGAACGAATAGCCGACGCGGCCGCGAATGGTCGACAGGAAGTCGTTCTTGGTGCTGATGCAGCCGCCCGCGAAGCACTCGCTGCCCCGGATATTGGCCCAATCGGCGTCGCCCTCGAGACCCAACACCCAGTTGCCGGCCTGCCAGTTGTAGCCGACCGTGCCGCCGACCATGCCGCCCGAGAGGTCGAATTTGTCGCTGCCGCCGGGCCAGCTCCACTTCGATTCACCCCAGCCGCCACCGCCGTTGAGGCCGAGGTAGAAGCCGGTCCAGTTGTTGATCGGGGCGATGTAGGCCGGCGGGGCCTTGTAGTACTGCTGCCGCGGCAGGTCGGCGGCCGATGCGGTCCCCAGACCGCCGATGGCCGACATGCCGACGAATGCGAGAAGGATACGCTTCATAACTCATTCCTCCAGTCCACGTGTGCATCACAGTATTCGAATATCTTATCGTGTCTAGTGTAAATAAGACACGCGCAATAGATGCGTTTTTTATGGTATAGATTTTGTTACGAGTCTTTTCTCTTTGCCATTTTGTTGACGAGTTGAGGCCTGTTTAGTGATAAACGTTGGGCAAAACAATGATGTTTCCCAATTTGACCGGCAGGCCAAACGGTATTACTTGAAGTCAGCGTTGAGTCGGGAACAATGCCTCCCGGGCACTTCAACGCCGCCGCAGCCATTTTGTTCCCGTCGCCGGGTCGGGATTCCTCTCGGTGTCGCTCGGTGCCGTCTGGTTAGAAGCGATAGTTCAGCCCGAACCGGAGCACGTTCGCTTCGAATCCGGAGTTGCCGAACCGGAGGTAGTTCTGGTCCGCCAGATCGACGTACAGGTACTCGGCCTTGGCCGACCAGTGGGGCGTCAACCCGACCTCGATTCCCGCGCCTGCCGTCCAACCGAGGTGGACGTTGGTGTCGCTCGCGAAAATGCCCTGCAGTTTGCCGCCGCCATAGGCGACGCCCAGGGTTCCGTAGAACAGGATGTTGTTCAGGGCATAGCCGAGCCGGCCACGCACGGTTCCGAACCAGGGGTTTTCGAACTTCCAGTTGGCAAAGGTGTCGTCGGCGCCGGAGGCCTGGAGGTCGGCCTCCAAACCGTAGACGAACTGATTGATCTGCCAGTTGTAGCCGGCCTGGATGCCACCCGCGAAGCCGTTGGGGTTGGCGCCGCTGTGGTTGGCGCTCGCCCATTCGTAGCCGAGATTGACCCCGATATACGGGCCCATCCAGGAGTAGGACGCGACCGGCGGCGGCGCCGCATAATACGGCGCGCGCTCGTACGAGCGTCCATCGCCATAGATGTCGGCACCGAGGACCGTTGCGCTCGAGCCGAGGAGCAGAGCCGCAGTCGCGGTTGCCAGGGTCCTTTTCATTTTGTCCTCCGCTCGTATCGCCGTCCCGACACCTCGGCGGGCATGTGGCATTTCCGTTGCCCCGGGCATCCACGAACCGGTTTTCGGCGGTCCCACAAAGTTGAAAGCTCCCGAATGCGTAAGCTAAATTTTATCGCGATTTTTAAGTTAAACGCTCCCTAACGCCGGGCGCTTCGCCACTGTTAACCCTAAGTATTCGTTCACGTCGTCTTGCCATTACGGGACGTTAGACTTGACGTGAGGGCATCTCTTTGCTCGTCCGGCCCGGCAAAACACCCTGGCGGCGCGCCGCGACGGCGCTCGCGTGGTTTTGGATTTGACGTTCCTGTGACGAGCGCGCCGCAAGCGTGGTAGGAACGTCAAATCCGCCACCCGAAGGGCGCCGTCATCAAAAAAACGGTCCCAACCCGTCCGCTCGAGAGTCGTCTGCCGATCGTTGCCCGCATGCCTATCGTTGCCGACACCACTTCGCCACGCGCCGCCCTCGTCACCGGTGGGGCGCACAGGATCGGTCGGGCGATTACCGTCGCCCTGGCCCGCGCGGGGTATGCGGTGGCGGTTCACGCCCATCACTCCCGCGCTGCCGCCCAGCATCTGTGCGACGCCATCGTGGCCGAGGGTGGGCGGGCCGCGGTCGTGCCGTGCGATCTTGCCGTCCACCATCAGGTCGTCGGGCTGATCGATGCCGCGCGCGTCGCCGTCGGGCCGCTCACGCTCCTGGTCAACAACGCCTCCGAATTCGAGCCCGACGAGATCGGTCATCTCGACCGCGACCGTTTCGACCGCCATTTCGTCGTCAACCTGCGGACGCCGTTGTTTCTCGCCGAAGCCTTCGCGGCGCAGGTGCCGGCGGGGTCGGACGCCGCGATCGTCAATCTGGTCGACCAGCGGGTCTACCGGCCAACCCCGCGCTTCCTCAGCTATGGGCTGACCAAAAGCGCCCTGCACGCGGCGACCACGACCCTGGCGCAGGCGCTCGCGCCGCGCATTCGGGTCAATGCGGTCGCGCCGGGTCCGACCTGGCCGAGTGCCCGCCAGGACGCCGCGGCGTTCGCCCGCCAGTCCCGCGCAGTGCCGCTCGGCCGCGGTCCTTCACCCGAAGACGTCGCCGATGCCGTGTGCTACCTCGCCGCGGCCCGCAGCGTGACCGGCGTGACGATCGCGGTCGACGGCGGCCAGCATCTCGCCTGGCGAACGGCGGGGGCGGGCGAGATCCCGGAATAGCCGGCTTGCCATTCGGTTG
>JAVBUK010000250.1:0-7024 GCA_031555345.1 Xanthobacteraceae bacterium
CTGACGGCTGGTGACACGGTCGACCTGGACCCGCATTTCGGCCAGCCGGTCTTCGTAGGCGAACTGCATTTCGGCCTGGCGGCTGATCAGTCGCGTCAGGACGTCGTCCTGGAAGGCGAAATAGGTGGCGGTGACGATCGACCAGCCGGCCATGATGACCAGCGTGCCGACGATGGTCCAGAACGCGACCGGTCCGACCCGGACCAGGCGGCTGCCGCGTCCGAGCGTGTATTCGGCCGATTGCGGGCGATCGGGCGGCTGGCGCCGAGGCTGGCTGCCGCGGCGCCGGTCGGCAACCGGGGCCAGCTCGAAGCTTTCATCGCGCGGGTCCGGGTGACGATCCTCGTATCGGCGATCGTGATACTCACCCGGATGAAAAAAGGTCTGGGCCTGATAGGACATCGACACTCCCGCGCCGGTCCCTGCAAAATGGCGGCGCATGATCCGTCGATTTGACCCAAACGTGGTTAATTTTTTGCCAATATTGGTCGGCCGGGCCGGTGCGGCCGCCCCCCATGTACCATCGGGTCGAAAACGCGCATGCCGATCCGCCGCGCCCGATCAAAGCGCCTGCGCCGCCTCGAGTACCGCTTCGGCATGCCCGCCGATGGTGACCTTGGGCCAGATGCGGCTGATGGTGCCATGCCGGTCGATCAGCACCGTTGTCCGAATCACCCCCTGATAGGCGCGTCCGAACATCGACTTCCGGCCCCAGGCGCCGTACGCCTCGATGACGGCGTGATTCGGATCCGATGCGAGCGGAATGGAGAGGCGATGCTTGGCCTTGAACGCGTCTTGTTGCCTGATCGGATCGGCGGAAATCCCGACCACCGCGGTACCGGTTTGGGCGAACGCCGACGCGAGAGCGGAAAATGCCTTGGATTCCGCCGTGCAGCCGGGCGTCCCCGCCTTGGGAAAAAAGAAAAGAACGACCTTGCGCCCGGCGAAATCGCGCAGCGAAACGGTGCCGCCGCCGTCGCCGGCGAGCTGGAAATCGGGGGCCTTGTCCCCTGCCGCAAGGGTGGCGGGCATGTGCCTTCCTTTCGTCGTTTTCGCACGGTCATGTCCGACCGCATCATAACCGGCAAAGCGTGCGGGCGGGGCGCGGGAGGCGCCGCACGGGGGCGCCGGGCATCGGGGTTTCTTGGCGGCACGACGGCTGGCATTGGGTGGACGAGAGGACGCCGGATCGGGCATGGCGGATAACGAACATAGCCCGAGGCTCGCGGCGCTGCGCGGACTGGAAGCGAGCCTGGAGTCGCATCAGCGGGCCGAAACGGCCCGGGCCGCCGCTTTGGCGTCGATACCTCCGGACCACGAAGGAGCCGGTTCGGCGCCGTTCCGGTTCCGGCTGCTCCCGATCCGGCTCTGTTTGCGCAGCCGGCGCCTGCGGCGGTGGGCGATCGCGCTGACATCGGTGCTGTTGGTCACCGCCGGCGGACTGGGGTTGCTCTGGATCAGGCTGGGAAGCGGGCCGATCTCGCTCGATCTCGCCACCCCCTGGCTGGTGGCCGCCGTCGAGCAGAACTTCGGCAGCCGGTATCGCGTCGAAGTCGGCGGGACGGTGCTGGAGCGTGACGAGCATGGCCGCACCGCCGTGCGTATCCGCGACGTTGTTTTGCGCGACGCCGACGGCGGGGTGGTGGCCAGTGCGCCTCGTGCGGAGGTCGGGTTTTCCGGCATGAGCCTGCTGTTCGGCCGGGCCCGGGCGGAACGTCTCAATCTGGTCGGCGCCGAATTGTCGGTGCGCATCCAGCCCGACGGCGGCGTCACGGTGTTCGCCGCCAACGATACCCGGCCGCTGGCGCAAACGCCGGCGCTGACCGCGGCCAAGCCCTCGACCAGGTCCTCGGACGGGGCCGAGGCGGATTCGGCCGATCGCGTCGACGGGGCCGCAGCGAGCGCGGCGGAACAAATCGCCGCACTGCTCGGCTGGCTCGACAGCCTCGGGGCCTTCGGGCTCGACGGCCGCGACCTGATCGAGGTCGGCCTCAAGAGCGCGAACCTCACGGTCGACGATCAGCGAAACCGCCAGCAGTCGAAATTCGAGAAGATCAACCTGAGTTTGACCCGCCCGCGGGCCGGCGAGGTGCAGTTGTCGCTGGGTTCGGAAGATCCGCAACGACCCTGGACGCTGCTCGCGGCGGTGCGGCCGTCAGGCGAGGGACGGCGGGCCGTCAGTGTCGATGCCCGCAACATCTGGTTGCGGGACCTGATGTTGGCGTCGAGGGTCGGCGACCTGCCGGTGGAGGCCAATCTGCCGATTTCCGCCAGTCTGCGCGCGGAACTCGCCCCGGACGGTATGCCCCAGTTTGCCGGCGGGCGGGTTCTGCTCGGCCCTGGAACGGTGGTCGACACCCTCAATCCGGGTGCCAGCGTGACCATCGACCAGGCCGAATTCAACCTGGAATGGGACGCGGTCGAGCGGGCGCTCTCCCTGCCGTTTCAGATCGTGGCGGGCGGAAACCGGCTGACGCTGGTGGCGCGCGGGCAAGCCCCGCGTGAGCCGGGCGCGGCCTGGTCCTTGGGTTTGAGCGGGGGAACCATCGTGCTGGCGCCGTCCGGCCGGCGGGGGGAGCCGCTCCTGCTCAATCGGATCGTGGTGCGCGGCAGCTTCGATCCCGCCAGCCACAAGCTCGAATTCAAGGGCGACATCAGCGGCAAGGACATCGGGATCGCGGGTTCGGGTACGCTCGAGTTCGGCGGCGGAGACGTGAAGATCGTGACCGGGCTCGCCGGGCGCAACATGACCGCCACCAGCTTCAAGCAGGTATGGCCGGCCTTCATCAATCCGCCGGTGCGCCGATGGGTCGTCGAGCATCTGCTCGGCGGATCGATCGACCGGCTCGAGATCGCCACCAACGCGCCGCTGTCCACGTTGCGCGACGGTGGTCCGCCGGTCCCCGACGACGGCCTTTCGATCCGCGTCGACAGCAGGAACACGGCCATCCGCCCGCTCGACGACCTGCCGGCGATCCGCGAAGCGGACATGTCGACCCAGATCGTCGGACGCAATGTGACGATCACGATCGGCAAAGGCGTCGTCGATCTGCCGTCGGGGCGGCGGATGACCATATCCAATGGGACCTTCGAAATTCCCGACACCCAGGTCAAGAAGCCGGCGTCACGGGTGCGCATGCGGATCGAGGGTCCGGTGCCGGCCGCCGCCGAGCTCCTGGCCGGCGAACGGTTGAGCGAGGCATCCGGTGCCCCGCTCGATCCCGGCAGCAGCCGCGGCACCGTCGCCGCCCAGATCACGCTGGCGATGCCGATCGATCCCGACATGCCGAAGGGCGCGGTGACCTACAATGTCACCGCCGACGTGGCCAATTTTGCGGTCGACAAGTTCGTGATGTCGCAGCGGATCGAGGCGCAGGCGCTGCGCGTCACCGCCACCCCGCAGGGCTATGTCGCCAAGGGCGACGTGCGTATCGGTGGGGTGCCAGCGTCGGTCGAGTATCGCCGCGCCGGCGGCGATTCGGAAGCAGAAGTGCGGTTGCAGGCGGTGTTCGACGACGCGGCCCGCGCGCGCTTTGGTCTCAACCTGCGCGGCGCCTTGTCGGGGCCCGTGCCGATCCGCCTCGGGGGACGCATTCCTGCCACGCCGGACCAGGACAGTCGGTTTGCCGTCGAAGCCGACCTGACGCCGGCGCGCATCGACAACCTGCTGCCGGGCTGGGTGAAATCCCCCAGCCGGTCGGCCAAGGCGGCTTTCACGCTGTCGACCCGGGCCGGCAGGTCCATGCGCATCGACGACATCGCGGTCGAAGGCGCCAGTGCCGGAGCAAAGGGGAGCGTCGAGCTCGACGCCGACGGCGACCTGATCAATGCGAACTTTCCCGTTTTCGGGCTGTCGGACGGTGACAAGGCGAGCCTCAAGGCCGAGCGGTCCGCCGAGGGCATTCTCAAGGTGACGATGCGCGGCGATGTCTACGACGGCCGGGCCTTCGTCAAATCGGTGCTCGGCGGGGCTGCCGGCGACAAGAAGAACAGCGCTGGGTTCGCCGACCTCGACGTCGATCTTAAGCTCGGTGCGGTGGCCGGCTTCAACGGGGAGGCCTTGCGCGGGCTGGAGCTCAAGCTCAGCCGCCGGGCCGGGCAGATCAAGGCGTTGACGCTCAACGCGCGGCACGGCATCGATGCGCCGCTGACCGGCGACCTGCGCGGCAGGGGCGGCCGGCAAGTGATCTACCTCGAAAGCAACGACGCCGGCGCGCTGTTCCGCTTCACCGACACCTATCCGCGGATGGTCGGCGGCCGGATGTGGGTTGCGATGGATCCGCCGACCCTCGACCAGGCGCCGCAGCAGGGCCTGCTCAACATCCGCGATTTTGCGGTGCGCGGCGAGGCGGCGCTCGACCGGGTGGCCGGTGGGGCGCCGAACAATCCGCGCGGCGGCGTCGAATTCACCCGCATGCGGGTCGACTTCACGCGGGCGCCGGGCAGACTGATGATCCGCGACGGTGTCGTGCAGGGCATCCAGGTCGGCGCCACCATCGATGGCCTGATCGACTATGCCGGCAACGACGTCCGCCTGCGTGGCACGTTCGTGCCGCTCTACGGGCTCAACAACGCGTTCGGCCAGATCCCGATCTTCGGCGCGCTGCTGGGCGGTCCGAAGGAAGGGCTGTTCGGGATCACCTACGAGGTCGTGGGCCCCCCCGGCGCACCCACCCTGCGCGTCAACCCGATCTCGGCTGCCGCACCGGGGGTGACCCGCAAGGTGTTCGAATTTCCGTCAGGGCGTCCGGAAGAACGCTTGCCCGAATTGCCGCGGTGACCAAAAGCCGGGGGTGAACCCCGCCGGCACTCGTCGGTGATCCGCCGGATCATCCGCGAGCCGCCGGATCACCTCGAAACCTGCGGGCCGATCGACCGGATTGGTGTCACACCGGCTTCAGCAGCACGTGCCGCTTCTTGCCGAGCGACAGTTTGATCACGCCCTCGGGGGTGAGATGGCCGACACCGAGCATCAGCTTGTCGTCGGTCACGGTCTGGTCGTTGATCTTGAGGCCGCCGGACTTGATCTGGCGGCGCGCCTCGCCGTTGGAGGCGACGAGACCGGCGCGCACGAATGCGGTCAGGATCCCGAGGCCGCCGTCGACATCGGCCCGCGCGATCTCGACGCTGGGCAGGTTTTCGGCGAGGGTTCCTTCCTCGAACGTCTTCTGCGCCGTCTGCGCCGCCTGTTCGGCCGCAGCGCGGCCATGCACCAGCGCGGTCGCTTCGGTCGCCAGGACCTTCTTGGCTTCGTTGATCTCCTGGCCCTCGAGTTCCGCCAGGCGCCCGATCTCGTCGAGCGGCAGGACGGTGAACAGCTTGAGGAACCGCGCCACGTCGCCGTCTTCGGTGTTGCGCCAGTATTGCCAGTAGTCGTAGGGGCTGAGCAGCTCCGCATCGAGCCAGACGGCCCCGGCGGCGGTCTTGCCCATCTTGGCGCCCGAGGCGGTGGTGAGCAGCGGCGAGGTCAGCGCGAACAGTTGGGCGTTCACCAGCCGACGACCGAGGTCGATGCCGTTGACGATGTTGCCCCACTGGTCCGAGCCGCCCATTTGCAGCCCGCAGCCGTACCGCTTGTGCAGTTCGACGAAGTCGTAGGCCTGCAGGATCATGTAGTTGAATTCCAGGAACGACAACTCGTGCTGGCGCTCGAGCCGCAGCCTGACCGAGTCGAAGGCCAGCATGCGGTTGACCGAGAAGTGACGGCCGACGTCGCGCAGGAAATCAATGTAGTTGAGGCCGTTCAGCCAATCGGCGTTGTTGGCCATGATGGCCTGGCCGGGGCCGAACGTCAGAAACCGGTCGAACACCAGGCGGATCGCGGCGAGGTTGGCGTCGATATCGGCGTTGGTCAGCAGCTTGCGCCCCTCGTCCTTGCCGGAAGGGTCGCCGACGCGGGTGGTGCCGCCGCCCATCAGGGCGATCGGCCGGTGCCCGGTCTGCTGCAACCAGTGCAGCAGCATGATCTGGGTCAGATGGCCGACGTGCAGCGACCGGGCGGTGCAATCGAACCCGATATAGGCGGTGATCTGCGACGTGCTCGCCAGCTGATCGAGCGCCTCGGGCTCGGAGATCTGGTGGATGAAGCCGCGCGCCTGCAGCACACGAAGGAATTCGGATTTGTAAACGCTCATCGTTTCGGCCTCGCCGTCTTGCGTGTCTGACAGGTCCTTGGGGGGATTCGAACCAACGGGGGCGGCGGTCCTTCGTCGCTTTTCTGCCCGGCACCGGCCGAGGGCGCTTCCCGCGCCAGGCTGGCACCGTTCGGCCGGCACACCAACGCCAGCCGACCGGGCGGCTGTTGGAGCGCGGGTCGGGTCCGTCGACAAGGACGGGCAGGAATACCCGAGGCGCCCCTCAACCGGTCCGCCGTCCCTTGGGCTCGGGCCGCGGCTCGATATTGGCAAGGCGTTTGTCGAGATAGGCGCCGACCGATTGCATCAGGGGCTCGATCTTGCCGTCGAAGAAATGGTTGGCGCCCGGAACCACCCGCTGTTCGATGACGATGCCTTTCTGGGTCTTGAGCTTCTCGACCAGGCCGGTGACGTCCTTGTGCGGCACCACGGCGTCCTTGTCGCCATGGATCACCAGGCCCGAGGACGGGCAGGGCGCCAGGAAGGAGAAGTCGTACAGGTTGGCCGGCGGGGCGATCGAAATGAAACCCTCGATTTCCGGCCGGCGCATCAGCAGCTGCATGCCGATCCAGGCGCCGAACGAAAAGCCGGCGATCCAGCACGACCGTGCCTCGGGGTTGATGGTTTGGGCCCAGTCGAGCGCCGAAGCCGCGTCGGACAGTTCGCCCTGGCCGTGGTCGAAGGCACCCTGGCTGCGGCCGACGCCGCGAAAGTTGAATCGCAGCACGGAAAAATGCCGATGCACGAACGCATAGTAGGTCTGGTAGATGATCTGGTGGTTCATCGTGCCGCCGAATTGCGGGTGCGGGTGCAGAACCACCGCAATCGGCGCGAAATTTGCAGGCTCGTGATGATAGCGGGCCTCGATGCGGCCGGCCGGACCATTCATG
>JAVBUK010000460.1:0-3452 GCA_031555345.1 Xanthobacteraceae bacterium
ATGAAGCGATCCGCCCGACCGATCTGTCGCGACGGCCCGCCGAAATGCGCCGCCGCCTCGATAACGATCAGGCCAGGCTTTATGAACTGATCTGGATCCGCACCATCGCGAGCCAGATGGAATCGGCCGAACTCGAGCGCACCACGGCCGACATCACCGCCCGGGCGGACGGCCGCACCATCGACCTGCGGGCGACCGGCACGGTGACCAAGTTCGACGGCTTCCTCACGCTCTATACCGAAGACCGTGACGACCCCGAGGAGGACGACGAGTCGCGCCGCCTGCCCGCGATGAGCCGGGACGAGCCGCTCGACAAGCGCAAGATCGACGCCGACCAGCATTTCACCGAGCCGCCCCCGCGCTATTCCGAGGCCTCCCTGGTCAAGCGCATGGAGGAACTCGGCATCGGCCGGCCGTCGACCTACGCGTCGATCCTGCAGGTACTCAAAGACCGCAGTTACGTCCGCCTGGAAAAGCGCCGCCTGATCCCCGAGGACCGCGGCCGCATTGTCGTCGCCTTCCTGGAGAGCTTCTTCCAGCGCTACGTCGAATACGACTTCACCGCCAACCTCGAGGAACAGCTCGACCGCATCTCCAACGCGGAAATCGACTGGCGCGAGGTGCTGCGCGGATTCTGGCGCGACTTCATCGGCGCGGTGGGCGAGATCAAGGACTTGCGCATCTCGCAGGTGATCGACGCGCTCGACGACATGCTGGCGCCGCACATCTTTCCGGCGCGCGAGGATGGCACCGATCCGCGCGCCTGCACGGTATGCGGCACCGGCCGGCTGTCGCTCAAGCTCGGCCGGTTCGGCGCCTTCATCGGCTGCTCCAACTATCCCGAGTGCAAGAACACGCGACCGCTGTCGACCTCCGGCAATGGCGGGGCGGACAACGGCACGAAATCGCTGGGCCAGGATCCCGAGACCGGCCTCGACGTCACCCTGCGATCCGGCCGGTTCGGCCCCTATCTTCAGCTCGGCGAAGGCAAGGACGGCGAAAAGCCCAAACGGGCCGGCTTGCCCAAAGGCACCGATCCGGCCGCGGTCGAACTCGACATGGCGCTCAAGCTGCTGTCGCTGCCGCGCGAAGTCGGGCGACATCCCGAGGACGGCGAACCGATCCTGGCCGGCATCGGCCGGTTCGGTCCCTACGTGCAGCACGTCAAGACCTACGCCAACCTGGAACCGGGCGACGAGGTGCTCAACATCGGCCTCAATCGGGCGATCACGCTGATCGCCGAGAAGAAGTTGAAGGGGCCGAGCAAGCGCTTCGGCGCCGACCCGGGCCGCGCCCTCGGCGACCATCCGCAGAAAGGTGGCCCGATCGTCGTCAAGAACGGCCGGTACGGGCCCTATGTGAGCCACGACGGGGTCAATGCCACGCTGCCGAACGACCTGACGCCGGAAACCGTCACGCTCGAACGGGCGATCGAGCTGATCGACGCCCGGGCGGAAATGACCGGCGGGGCCAAGCGCCGCGCCCCCGCCAAGAAGAAGGCCGAGACGAAAGCCAAGACGAAAGCCAAGGCACCGGCGACAAAGACACCCGCCCCGAAGACGGCCACAAAGACACCTGCTGCGAAGGGGTCCGGTGCCAAGGTGGCCAGGCCGGAAGGCAAAAAGGGCGGTCAAAAGAGCGACAAGGCGAGCGCTCCGACCACCCGCAAAGCACCGGCCCGGACGACGGCGGCCGCGACCTCATCCGCCAGGAAGCGGCCGGCCGCGCGAAAGGCCGCGGAATAGCCTGGGGCGCCCGAAAGGCTGCCGGCAGGCCCCCGACCGGCCCCGGAATGGCGGTGCGGAACCGCTGGCACCCGGAGGCTCGGCGGATTACATCTGTTGCGGCGAGGTCCGATCGGAGATCGATCGGGCTTGGTTTTGTGTACGCCTTCGAGCGGTCCGCCCGTCGCCCCCGGATTGCTTGGTCGGCTGCGGCATTTCGCAATGACGACGTGCGACGTCGATTGCGCGCATCCACGCCGTGCGCGGCCCGCTGGCAACCGCGAGGCCGTCTCCTGGGGGCGTCAGCAACACGGGCTCGTCGCGATCCCGTTCCAGACCCGCGGACTCGTTCTTGGTTCCTCACCCCAAACACCCCCCGTCTCTCCCCTCGAAAGAGGACCTGCTCGCCTTCATCGCCACCCAGTCGGGCAAGGTCGGCACGCGCGAAATCGCCCGCGCGTTCGGTCTCAAGAATGCGGCACGCGCCGAACTGAAATCGATGCTGCGCGAACTCGCCGACGACGGACACATCGAGCGTCGACGCAAACGGCTGCACCGGGCCGGCGGACTGCCCGAAGTGGTGCTGGCCGACGTCACCGGCCGTGACGCCGACGGCGAGTTGATCGCGGTGCCGACCGCATGGGACTCCGACGATCGTGGCGCCGCCCCCACGATCCGCATTCACGTCCCGCGCCGCGCGCGTTCGAGCGAGATTCCCGGCGTCGGCGACCGGGCGTTGCTGCGGACCGAGGCCAGCGACGACGACGACGCGGTTCGCTATCGCGGCCGCGTCATCAAGCTGATCGGGCGGACCAAGAACCGCGTGCTCGGGGTGTTCCGCACCCTGCCCGGCGGTGGCGGCCGCCTGATCCCGGTCGAAAAGAAGAACGCCGGGCATGAGCTGGCGGTCGCGCCGGGGCACACGCTCGACGCCAGCGACGGCGATCTCGTCGCCGCCGAGTCGAGTCGGATCGGCCGCTTCGGCACGCCGACGGTGCATGTCAAGGAGAAGCTCGGATCGCTGGCGACCGAGAAAGCGGTCAGTCTGATCGCCATCCATGCCCACGGCATCCCGCACGAGTTTCCGCGCGACGCCCTGCGGGAAGCCGAACAGGCTCAACCGGCGGCGCGCATCGGACGCCAGGACTGGCGCGAAGACTGGCGCGATTTGCCGCTGGTGACGATTGATCCGAGCGACGCCAAGGACCACGACGACGCCGTGTTCGCCCGACCCGACACCGCGGCGGACAATCCCGGCGGCTTCGTTATCGACGTCGCCATCGCCGACGTCGCCTGGTACGTCCGGCCGGCCGGCGCACTCGACCGCGAGGCGCTGGCGCGCGGCAATTCGGTCTACTTTCCGGATCGCGTCGTGCCGATGCTTCCGGAGCGCATCTCCAACGACCTGTGCTCGCTTCGACCCGGCGAGGACCGCCCCGCCCTCGCCGCCCGGATGGTGATCGACGCTTCCGGCCGCATGCGGTCGCACACGTTCCACCGCGTGCTGATGCGTTCGGCGGCGAAGCTTCATTATGCCCAGGCCCAGGCGGCGATCGACGGGCGCACCGACGCGACCACCGACCCCCTGGTTCGATCGGTACTGGCGCCGCTCGACGCCGCCGACGCGGCGCTCACACAGGCGCGGCGCCTGCGCGGACCGCTCGACCTCGACCTGCCCGAACGCAAGATCAAGCTCAAGCCCGACGGCACGGTCGACGGCATCGTCAC
>JAVBUK010000282.1:0-6173 GCA_031555345.1 Xanthobacteraceae bacterium
AGCGACGCCGACCTGGACGCCGTCGTGCCGGCGCGGCCGGACGCGATCATGCTGCCGAAGGCCGAAGGCGGCGTCTCGATCGTTCACCTCGATGCCAAGCTCGGCGGGTGCGAGGCGCTCGCCGAACTCGCCGCCGGTCACGTCGGCATCGTGGCGATCGCGACGGAAACCGCACCGGCGCTGTTTCTCGCCGGCACCTATCGGGGTGCGAGCAGCCGCCTGAAGGGACTGACGTGGGGCGCCGAGGATCTCGCGACCGAACTCGGCGCCGAGGCGAACCGCGACGCGGACGGACGCTTCCTCGACCCCTACCGACTGGCGCGGGTGCTCTGCCTGGCCGGTGCCGCCGCCGCCGGAGTGCAGGCGATCGACACGGTCCACGTCGACTTCCGCGATGAAGCCGGGCTCGCCCGCGAATGCGCCGAGGCGCGCCGCGACGGCTTCACCGGCAAGCTGGCGATCCATCCCGCGCAGGTGGCGGTGATCAATGCGGCGTTCACCCCGACCGCGGAGGCCCTCGCTCGCGCCCGCGCGATCGTCGCCGCCTTCGCGGCCCAGCCGGACGCCGGCACGGTCGGCATCGACGGCCGGATGTTCGACCGGCCGCATCTGGCAAGCGCCGAGCGGCTGCTGGCGCGCGCCAAACATGCGGGCTTCGACTGACGCGACGGCGCGGCGCTCGGCGAACCCCCCGGCGAATCCGTGCGAACGGCCCGACGGCACCGCATGGATTATTCTTCGTCGCCGGACTTCGCGACTGTACCGTACACCGCGGCCGGATCGAACTTCCTCTCGGCATTGCGGAACTCGAGGTGGAGCGTCCGCCCGGCCCGCTCGCGCAGCGGCACCGCGCGATAGAAACAACTCTCGCGCCCGGTGTGGCAGGCGGCGCCGCCGGCTTGTTCGACCCGCAGCAGCACCGCGTCCTGATCGCAGTCGACGCGCATCTCGATCAAAAGCTGGCGATGGCCGGACGTCTCGCCTTTCTTCCACAGCCGTCCCCGCGAACGGCTGAAAAACCACGCCTCGCCGGTCTCGATCGTCCGGCCCAACGCCTCGGCGTTCATATGGGCGACCATCAGGACGTCGCCGGTCCAGGCGTCGGCCACCACGCAGGTGACGAGCCCCTGGTCATCGAACTTGGGCTGGAAAACGTGCCCCTCTTCCACCTGCTCGGGCGTTCCCTGCGGGGCGAAAGCGACGGTTTTGTCGTTCACGTTGAACCTCTCGCGGCAGCGACCTCAGCGGCCACGCACCAGGGTGATGAAGCGGACCTGCTCGGCCGGGTCGTCGCGGAACAGGCCGGTGAACTGCGTCGTCACCGTCGACGACCCGGCCTTCTCGACACCGCGCAGCGACATACAGGTATGTTCGGCTTCCAGCATCACCGCGACACCGCGCGGCTTGAGCACTTCGTCGATCGCGGTCGTGATCTGGGAGGTCAGGTGCTCCTGCGTCTGCAGCCGGCGGGCGTAGATGTCGATCAGCCGGGCAAGCTTCGACAACCCGACCACCCGTTGCACCGGCACATAGGCGATGTGCGCCTTGCCGACGAACGGCATCATGTGGTGTTCGCAATGTGAATGGAACGAAATATCACGCACCAGGACCAGGTCGTCATAGCTGCCGATTTCCGAGAAGGTACGGTCCAGCACCTCGACCGGGTGTTCGCGATAGCCACCGAACAGTTCCTCGTACGCCGAGACGACCCGTCGCGGGGTGTCGATCAGGCCTTCACGCGCCGGATCGTCGCCCGCGTAGGCGATCAACGTGCGCACCGCCGCCTCGGCCTCGGCCCGGCTCGGGCGGGACCCGGCTGGCGCGGCGCGGATATCGGCTGGCGGCGGTGATGCCGGCCAATTCTTGATCACGGCGTCCATGACGGTCCCTCCGTTCGACCGGCGCCTCGGCAGAGCCGGGAACCGGGTGTGTCACCGGGTGGCGCGGCGGCACCCTCGCACGCAAGGTTGCCGCAGGACGCCTCTCTGGTCTGGCGTATCGCCCCTCGGGTGATGTCCCGCCATCGGCCGGGCACTTCACCCAGACCCTCTGCCTGCCTATCTAGTTCCCGCACCCGCTTGGACAACCAACTCTCCCGAAAATCGCCCGGACCCGCCGCTCATGTTGAACGAGGTCTACAATCGCCGGATCCTGGAACTGGCCGGGAATATCCCCCGGCTTGGCCGGCTCAACGACCCGGATGCCTCCGCCACCGCCCATTCCAAGCTGTGCGGCTCGACCGTGACCATCGACCTCAAAATGGACGCCGATACCGTGACGGATTTTGCCCACGAGGTAAAGGCATGCGCCCTCGGGCAGGCGTCGTCCTCCATCATGGCCAGCCATGTCGTCGGCGCGACGGCGAACGAGCTGCGGCGACTGCGCGACGACGTCCGGCGGATGCTCAAGGAGAACGGGGCGCCGCCCACCGACCAACGGTGGTCCGACATCGCCGTGCTCGAGCCGGTGCGCGACTACAAGGCCCGTCACGCCTCCACGTTGCTCACCTTCGATGCCGTCGTCGCCGCGATCGACGAAATCGCGGCCAAGCGGGCGGCAAAACAGGCCGCTGGGGCTTCCTGACAACCGGTTATCGTCCGCTTTTCAGCGATCGTTGCCGGCGAGTTCCGCCCGTGCCGAAGTCTGCCGCGCGGCCGCACCCATGCAGGCGGCCTCCAGGCGGGCGAAGTTGGCAGCCAACCCGGTGCCGCCGACCCGGGTCACGGTCGCGGGATTGAACGAACTCGTGGTCGCCACCGTCAGCGGCCCGGCCTCCGCCCCGGCGAAGGATTGCACCGCCGCCGCCGGCAGGTTGCCGGAGGCGACCGACTGCAACGCGCCCGAGGCGTTTTTCGGGCGCGACGACATGATGTCGAGTGGGAAGGTCTGGCCCTCGACCCGGACCTCGACCTCTCTGAGCGTGGCACGATCGCCGGCGCCGCTGCGGGTCTCCGAATAGGTGATGTCGAGGCGGTTCGGATCGACGCTGCAAGCCACGGCGATTTCGAACGTGCCGATACGCTCGCCCTCGAGCGTCAGCGGATGCCGGCGCACCAGTGCCGCATGCCCGGCCCGCTCGGCCAGCGTCCAGCCGCGCTCGCTTGCATCGCCCCGGGACCCGACGCTGGTCGATGCCGCCGCCGTGGTCGCCGGGCTCTCCACCTGGCTGATGGTTCCCGGCGCGGTGTCGAGCCGGGCGCGGCGCAATTCGTCACGCGACAACGCCCGCATCGGCTCCCAAGGCGGGATCCGCAGCGCCAGTTCGATCAGCTCGGTCCCGCCGCCCATTTCGGACGTGTACTGGACCAACCGTCCGATGTCGCGCTGCACCAGGACCAGATCGTCGGCCGTGTACTGGGCTGCGGCGGCATCATCACGGCGATCGCCCAGCCAGATCTGATGCACCAACACCCGCGATTCCGGCGGCACGTAGCGCCGCACCCCGCCCAGGACCACGACCGGACACATCGACGGGCAGTCGCCGCGCGGCGACAGCACACCGCGATGGCCGGGCCCACGCGGGGCGATCTCCTTGATCCGGCCGATCGTGGTCGACAGCCCCAGCCTGCGGATCAGCCGGCCGAACGCCATCGCGCCGTGAACCGAACCGCCCCTGGAATCGAGCACCACAGTGGCGCCGCGCACGTCGTGCTCGCGGGCGAAGGCCTCGAAATCCTTCGCCGTGTTCGCCGAGATCATCCCGACCGCGGCGACGAGAACGCGGCAATCGGCCCCGCAGCTCTCCGCCGGCCCCTCGTCGAACCGCGCGAAGCGCATCGGAGTCGACGAAGACGACGGCTCCTCGGTTCGGGGCGTGCCGGCAAGCACGGACAACGAGCATGCTGCGAGCGCAAGCGCTCCGCCGATCAACCGGAACATGGATGCCCCCGTGCGTCAGCGCGTTGCGTGCCGGGATTCCGGCTTTGTTGGGTCTTTGCGTCGCAACATTCGTCTCGCCATGTTCGATGTGTTACCCGTTCGATCGGGCCACAGCGGACTTGGGGCCTGTCGCCAGACCAGCCGCGCGGGTCCGAAAAGCTTGCCCGCCCCCCATACGAGCCACTAAACACGATGAAACGAGTTCCATCGTGAGCCATATCAAGCTGACAGCCCTCGAGAACCTACGGAATGTCCCGCGCCGGATCGCCCGTGTGGCGATCCGAGCCTATCAACTCACTTTTTCCGCGCTGGTCGGGTTCCACTGCCGGCATTTGCCGACCTGCTCGAAATATGCCGACGACGCGATCGCCCGGTTCGGACTCTGGCGCGGCGGTTGGATGACGCTGGCGCGCCTGTTGCGCTGCCACCCGTGGGGCACGGCGGGACTGGACTACGTGCCGGACACGCCGCCTGCCCGCGCGCGCTGGTATCTGCCGTGGCGTTACGGCCGCTGGCGCGGCGTCAATCCGACGCCGCCCACGGCGCCGTGATGCGATGTCCCGGGCCGCCCGTCGGCAGGTCCCGAACCGCTCTTTCATCGGTTGCACGCGTCCCCGTGGTGGGCTATTTCGTGAACGCGCTTACCTGCGCTCGTAGGCAGCGAGTGAGCAACAGGAGTTCATGATGGTCGCCCTCACCTTTCCCGACGGCGCGCGCCGGGACTATCCCGACAACATCACCGGTCTCGACGTGGCCAAGGGCATCTCGCCTTCGCTCGCCAAGCGCACCGTCGCGATGGCGGTCGACGGCCAGCTGGCCGACTTGGCCGATCCGATCGGGCATGACGCCAAGATCGAATTCGTCGGCCGTGAGGACCCGCGGGCGCTCGAGCTGATCCGGCACGACGCCGCCCACGTGATGGCAGAAGCCGTGCAGACGCTGTGGCCCGAAACCCAGGTGACCATCGGGCCGGTGATCGAGAACGGGTTCTATTACGACTTCTACCGCGACCAACCGTTCACGCCCGAGGATTTCCCCGCCATCGAGAAGAAGATGCGCGAGATCGTGGCACGTGACCGGCCGTTCACCAAGGAACTGTGGTCGCGCGACCAGGCCAGGCAGGTGTTCGGCGGCAAGGGCGAGACGTTCAAGGTCGAACTGGTCGACGCCATTCCCGAGGACCAGTCGCTCAGGATCTACAAGCAGGGCGACTGGTTCGATCTCTGCCGCGGCCCGCACCTCAGCTCCACCGGCAAGATCGGCAACGCCTTCAAGCTGATGAAGGTGGCGGGGGCCTATTGGCGCGGCGACGCCAGGAACCCGATGCTGACCCGCATCTACGGCACCGCCTGGGCCAAGCAGGAGGATCTCGACGCCTACCTCAAGCAGATCGAAGAGGCCGAGCGGCGCGATCATCGCCGGCTCGGGCGCGAGATGGACCTGTTCCACTTCCAGGAAGAGGCGCCCGGGTCGGTGTTCGGGCATCCGAAGGGCTGGACCCTGGTCCAGGCGCTGGAGAACTACATCCGGCGGCGGCAATCCGAGACCGGCTATGTCGAGGTGAACTCGCCCCAGCTGATGGACAAGGAACTGTGGGTGACCACCGGCCACCTGCAGACCTACGCCGACATGATGTTCCTGACCGCCAAGCGCGAGGAGGACGAGCGGGTCTACGCCATCAAGCCGATGAACTGCCCGGGCCATGTGCAGATCTTCAAGAACGGCCTGAATTCGTACCGCGACCTGCCGCTCAAGATCGCCGAGTTCGGCAAGGTGCACCGCTTCGAGCCGTCGGGCGCGCTGCACGGACTGATGCGCGTGCGCGCCTTCACCCAGGACGACGCCCACGTGTTCGTCACCGAGGAACAGATCGCCGCCGAAGTTCTGGCGGTGAACGACCTGATCCTGGCGATCTACCGGGATTTCGGCTTCGACGACGTCAGCATCAAGTTCTCCGACCGCCCCGACAAGCGCATCGGCGACGACGCGGTGTGGGACAAGGCCGAGCAGGCGCTGATGCGTGCGCTCGAAGCCTCCGGCCGGCCGTGGACGCTCAACAAGGGCGAGGGCGCCTTCTACGGGCCCAAGCTCGAATACGTGCTGCGCGACGCGATCGGCCGCGACTGGCAATGCGGCACCGTGCAGGTCGACCTCAACCTGCCCGGCCGGCTCGGCGCGTTCTACATCGACGAACACTCCACCAAGGTGACGCCGGTGATGCTGCATCGGGCGATGTTCGGTTCGCTCGAGCGATTCACCGGGATCCTGATCGAGCATTTTGCCGGGCAGCTGCC
>JAVBUK010000002.1:0-6932 GCA_031555345.1 Xanthobacteraceae bacterium
CGTCACCGCCGACATCGCCCGCGGCGCCGTCCCGGCGTTCGTTCCCGACCTCGTCCATGTCCACGACTGGCAGGCGGCGCTGACCCTCGCCTTCCTGCATTACGACGGGCGACCGCATCCCGGCACGATCACCACCGTCCACAATCTCGCCTTCCAGGGCCGCTTCCCGGCGATCCTGCGCGCGACTCTCGGACTGCCGGACGCGGCGCTGTCGATCGACGGGCTCGAATACTACGGCGACCTCTCGTTCCTGAATGCCGGCCTGCAGTTAGCCGACCGCATCACCACGGTGTCGCCGACCTACGCGCTGGAAATCCAGCGGCCAGAAGGCGGCATGGGGTTCGACGGCCTGTTGCGCAAGCGGGCCGACGCCCTGCGCGGCATTCTCAACGGCATCGACATCGCGGTGTGGAATCCGGCCGACGACCCGCGGATTTCGGCCCACTTCTCCGCCGACATGCTCGGAGCCAGGGCCGGCAACAAGGTCGCGTTGCAGCGCCGGTTCGGCCTGCCGGTCGACGACGCCATGCTGCTCGGAATCGTCAGCCGCCTGAGCGCCCAGAAGGGACTCGACCTGCTGTTGGCGATTCTGCCGATGGTGCTGCACCGCGGCCTGCAGGTCGTCATGCTGGGTGCCGGCGAGCCCGGGCTGGAGGAGGATTTTGCGGCCGCGGCGCGAGCCGATCCGACCCAGGTCGGCGTCGTGTTCGGCTACGACGAAAATCTCGCCCATCTGATCCAGGCCGGCGCCGACGCCATCCTGGTGCCGTCGCGGTTCGAGCCCTGCGGGCTGACCCAGCTGTGCGCCATGCGCTACGGCGCCATCCCGGTGGTGTCGCGCGTCGGCGGCCTGGCCGACACCGTCATCGACGCCAACGAAATGGCGCTCGCCGCCGGGGTGGCGACCGGAATCCAGTTCGGCCCGGTCACCAGCCAGAGCTTCGCCGCCGCGCTCGGCCGCGCCATCGGGTTGTTCGCCGACAAGCGCGCCTGGCGGACGATGCAGCGCAACGGCATGTCGGCCGACGTGTCGTGGCGTCATCCGGCGCGGCGCTATGTCGACCTCTACAACGAGGTCGTCCGGCTCAACACCGCGGCGTGACACCGTTTGTTGCGGGCGGGCCGGTCTGCGCACCAACGCGCGCCTCCTGCCACCCGCATGCGAATTTCTCCCCATCCCCACCTGCATCGAACCCGAAGCTGGCGGTAGCTTGCACGCGAGTGGTGTCGCAAGGAACCGGCTGATGCGTATTCGCCCTGAACCGTGAATGCCGCCGGCGGGGCGTTTCGGCGCCGATGTCGTGACGGCCGAAACCGTCACCCCGCCCCCGCTTCGCGGGGCAACACAAGGCGAGGCACCCTCGTCAGCGCCGCCGGGGAAGCACGAAGGTCTGGCCCGGGAAGATCAGATCGGGGTTTTTGATCTTGCCGCGGTTGGCTCTGAAAATGACCGGATACTGATTGCCGTCACCATAGGTCATCCGGCTGATCCGCCACAGACTGTCGCCGCGTGACACCAGGGCGATGGTCGGCCGGGTGACCGGCTTGGTGGCCGGCTTGGTGACCGGCTTGGCCACTGGTTTGGTATCCAATTTGGCGTCCGGTTGGGCCGCCGGCTGGGCGCCTTCCCGGGCAACCGCCTCTGGGGCCGCTTTGGCCGTTGCCTGGTCCGGTGCTGCCGCCGGGGCGGCGTTCGGTTGTGACGGCGCGGCACCAAGCCCGGACGCCACGCCGGCTGCCGCAACCGTTGCGTCCGCAACCGTCACGGCGCCTTCCGGGGGCGCCGTGGGCGGCGTCGCCACGACCGGCGGCCGCGGCGCCAGCGCCACCGTGACGCCGCTCGACGACACCACTTCACTGCCGTCGGGCCGGCGCGTTCGCAGCGTCAGGGCGTAGCTTCCGGCCGGCAGGCCCGGCGAGATCATGACGAACTGTCCGGCCTGGTCGGCGACCGCCCGATCGCACGGCTGGCCGTCGCACAGAAGCTCGACCGTGGCGCCCGGCGCGGCCCGGCCGGCGATCACCGCATCGCCCGAAGGCTCGATGCGGGCGACATCGAAGGCCGGCGCGTCGGCGCCCGGTTGCGGCGCCAAGGTCGCCGCCAGACGGCCGATGTCGGGGGTGTCCGGTTTTGCCGCGGCTTCCCGAGGCGGGCTCGCCCGCGCCGCCGGCGGCGAGGCCGCGGACGGCGAGACCACCGGCGGCACCTGCGGCGCGGCAGACGGCGCCTCACGAACCGCAACCGCGCTCCTGGCGTCCGGCGGCGGCTTGTTCATCGCCCAAAAAACAGCGATCACCATTACCACAATCGCAACGGCAAGTCCGATCAGGCCGGTCGTCTTGAAATTCATGACGCGCGCCCACGCCCGCATTTCCGATGCGGAAGTATCGCGCGGATGCCGCCAAACTGCAATGGACCGCTGGCGTGGTGGATGTGACGTTCCGATCACGCTGGCGGCGCGCTCTTCATCGCAACGTCAAATCCAAAACCACACCAGCACCATAGAGTTGCTGGTGTCCTGGGTTCCGACGTCGGTACCGAGCGGGCGGCAAACGGAGCCGAACGTCGGGGGACACCGGGCGTTCGGTTTTCACCCCGTGAATGGCGCTGAAAACCGGACCGAGAAGCAACCGGGCGAGACGCCGCGCCCTGCCGGCGCACCGCGATGTCGCTCGCGCCCGGAGGGAACGCGGCCGTCTCCCACACGTTCTCGTCGCATCCGCCATCAGGACCATCTCCGGCTCGAGGTCTTCACCGGCATGCTTTCCGAGCGACGACCGCTTCGTATCACCGCGCCCACACGATTCCCGCAAAACCCCGGACTCTTTGTCTTCCCAACCGCGCCCGACCGAAGACGGAAAGTTCCGATTCCCGGGCATGGCCAGGCCCGGTTGTTGCCGAACAACGGGCTTCACCCGATTGCCCTGTCCGTAACAATATGTCGACTTGACCCGGCGGCGCCGACCTCTTTAATAACCGAATGGTTACATCCAGCGCCGGACCGTCGCAAAAGCGGGAGACTTCGATGGGCGAAACGGCCCGGAGCGTGCAACGGCTCCTGCAGGCGGCATGGCTGCGCCCGTTGATCTTCCTGCTGCTGCTGATCGGGCTGTGGGACGCGGCCATCCGGGTGTTCCATATTCCGCCCTATCAGGTCCCCGCCCCGTACGACGTCGTCATCACGCTGTGGCGGGAATGGCCGAAACTCCTGACCGAAGCCTGGCCGACCACGCTGGCGACCGTCGAGGGTTTTCTGCTGTCGGCGGCCTTCGGCATCCCGATCGCGATGGCGATCGCGGGTTCGCGCACGGTCGAGAGCTACGTCTATCCGCTGCTGGTGTTCTCGCAATCCATCCCCAAGGTCGCGGTCGCGCCGCTGTTCGTGGTCTGGTTCGGGTTCGGCATGCTGCCGAAGGTGTTCTCGGCGTTCCTGCTCGGGTTTTTCCCCGTGGTGGTCTCGGCGGTCCAGGGCTTCAAGTCGGTCGAGCCCGACATGCTCGACCTCGCCCGCGCCATGGAGGCGAGCCGATTGCAGATCTTCCGCATGGTCAGCCTGCCGCATGCGCTGCCGGCGATCTTTTCCGGCCTGAAGGTGTCGATCACCCTGGCGGTGGTCGGCGCGGTGGTGGGCGAGTTCGTCGGGTCGAATTCCGGCATCGGCTACGTGCTGCAGCGCTCGATCGGCAATTTCGAGCTGCCGACCATGTTCGCCGCGCTGGTCGTCCTCGCCCTGATCGGCGTGATTTTGTTCTGGATCCTCGACGTCATCGAACGGCTGGCGATTCCCTGGCACGCCAGCCAGCGCCATGATTTCATCGTCGCTGCCTGAACGTCCACAGTGAACTCCCACAGGAGACGCATCATGCTCCGTTTGTTCGCTACCGTTTTCGCCGTGTTGCTGGCCGGCCCCGCCCTGGCGGCGGACAAGGTCACGCTGATGATCAACTGGTACGTCTACGGCGAGCACGCCCCGTTCTACTACGGCAAGGAAAAGGGGATCTACGCCGCCGAGGGCATCGACCTCGACATCCAGGAAGGCCGCGGCTCCGGCGTGGTCACCCAGGCGGTCGCCGCCAAGACCCTCGACTTCGGCTATGTCGACGTCCCGACCATGATGCGCGCCGCCGTCAAGGGCGCCCCGGTGATCGCGACCGGCGTCCTGCTGCAAACCACCCCGATCTCGGTCATGGGACTGGCCGAAAAGAACGTCCGCAAGCCGGAGGACATCAAGGGCAAGACCGTCGCGGTCACCCCCGGCGACTCGCCGTCGCAGATCTGGCCGCTGTTCCTCAAGAAGACCGGCCTGAAGGAAAGCGATTTCAAGACGGTGGCCGGCGACGCCACCACCAAGCTCAACGCCGTGATCAACGGCCAGGCGGATCTGCTGATCGGCTACGTCATGGACCAGAGCATGAAGATCAAGGACGCCACCGGCAAGAACGTCCACGCGATCCGGTTCGCCGACTACGGCATCCACCTGATCGGCTCCGGCATCATCGTCAACACCGACTTCGCCAAGGAGAAGCAGGATCTGGTGCGGCGGTTCATGCGGGCCAGCATCAAGTCGGTCGAGGCGGCGATCAAGGAGCCGAAGGCGGCTGCCCAGTCGATCCTCAACGCCCTCCCGAAGGGCGGCAAGATCGACACCCTGACCGAGGGCTTCCAGCTCACCATCCCGCTGTACAAGGACCCGACCGGCCAGTCGACCCAGCCGTTCCGCGTCAGCGACGCCAACATGAAGGATTCGGTCGACCTGATGGTCGAGTATGGGGGGCTCGAAGCGGTCGCCAAGGACAAGGTGAAGTCCTTCTACACCAACGAGTATCTGCCGCCGGCCGGAGCCAAGTGACGGCCCCCGCGATGGTCCCGCCCGCCCTCGACACCGATCCCGCCGGCCAACCGATGCGGCCGATCATCGAGATGGCGGATGTCTCGAAGATCTACCGGACCCGCGACGGGGAAATCCCGTCGCTGCGTCCGATCAATCTGGCGATCGACGACGGCGAGTTCGTCGTCGTCGTCGGCCCATCCGGCTGCGGCAAGACCACGCTGTTGCGGATGATCGCCGGCCTGCTGCCGCCGAGCACCGGCGAGGTGCGGGTCGAGGGCCGGGCGGTCACCCGGCCGCACAGCGGGGTCGGCATCGTGTTCCAGACCGCGCTGCTGCTGCCCTGGCGCGACGTGCTCCGCAACGTGATGATGCCGGTCGAGGTCAAGGGCCTGCCGCGCGCGCAGTACCAGGCGCGGGCGATGGATCTCCTCGCCATGGCCGGCCTGGCCGGCTTCGAGCACAAATACCCCTGGCAATTATCGGGCGGCATGCAGCAGCGCGCGGCGATCTGCCGGGCGCTGGTGCACGACCCCAAAATCCTGCTGATGGACGAGCCGTTCGGCGCGCTCGACGCGATGACCCGCGAACGCATGAACGGCGAGTTGCAGCGCATCCAGATGGAAACCCGCAAGACCGCGCTGCTGATCACCCATTCGATCCCCGAGGCGGTGTTCCTGGCCGACCGGGTCGTGGTCATGTCCGAGCGTCCCGGCTCGATCGCCGCGATCTACGACGTCGCGATCCCCAAGCCGCGCCGGCTCGACGTCATCGGTGACCCGACGTTCCTCGAGCTGACGCGGATCATCCGCGGGCACTTCAATTCGACGACCGACGGCGGCTGAGCCGGCCCGGCCGCGGTGCCGGCCCGGCCGCGGTGCCGGCCCGGCGGTTGCGCCCCGCCGGTTGGGCCCCGATCGCAACCAGAACGCCTCGGCGGTGCCGAAATACGCCGGCGCCGTATCCCGCCATCGGCCTCGGCGCGGCGGATCCGAGCCGGCGATTTGACTTTAAGCAGTGACGCCACCACCGCGCCCGACGCATGATCCGGCGCTTTTTCGCCCGCCCGATGCCGCGGCGGGTGCATGGAACCGAGGGTCACGATGGCGATCAGATACACGCGAGACCAGATTTTCGCCCGCCTGCGCGCCGCCATTTCGGCCGGCAGCCCGATCATCGCCGCCAGTGCCGGCAACGGTCTGTCGGCCAAATGCGCCGAGATCGGCGGCATCGACCTGATCATCGTCTACAACAGCGGCAAGTTCCGCACCGACGGGCTGCCGTCGATCTGCGGCCTGTTGCCCTACGGCAACGCCAACGAAATCGTGCTGGAGCTGGGCGAGCGCCATGTGCTGCCGGCGGTGAGGACGACGCCGGTGCTCGCCGGCGTGTGCGGTACCGATCCGACCCGCGACCTGCGCAAGTTCCTCGGCCAGATCGGTGATGCCGGGTTCTCCGGCGTCATCAACTATCCGACCGTCATCCGCTTCGACGGCGCCATCCGACGCGAGTTCGAATCGGTCGGCCTGGGTTTCGCCCGCGAGGTGGAAATGATCGCGCTGGCGCGCGAGGCCGGGCTGTACACCTGTTGCTACGTCGGCACACCGGACGAGGCCCGGCAGATGGCCCAGGCGGGTGTCGACATGATCTGCCCCCACATCGGCCTGACCAGCGGCGGCACCATCGGGGCGGACGCGGTGATGTCGCTGGACCAGGCCGCGCAGGCGACGCAGATCATGATCGACGCCGCCCGCGCGGTCAAGCGGGACGTGATCGCGCTGGCGCACGGCGGGCCGATGGAAGATCCCCAGGACCTCGCCTACGTGTTCGAGCACACCACCGCCCAGGGATTCGCCGGTTCCTCCAGCATCGAGCGCCTGCCGGTCGAGGAGGCGATCGTCGGCGTGGTCAAGGCGTTCAAACAGTTGTCGCTGCCGACCACCAGCCGGTGCTGAACGCCACGGCGACGGCCGCGCGGATGCGATGCCGCAAGTGCGGCGCGCGCTACACGTGGCAACAGAACGACGCCGCGGGCCTCATGGTTCGAGCAGATCGCGGTGTCGCCAACTTGCAGAACGTACGGCTCACCATCAGGGGCTCGTA
>JAVBUK010000306.1:0-6198 GCA_031555345.1 Xanthobacteraceae bacterium
ATCGACATCGGAGCTGAGCTAGTTTGGCGTGGATACGGCGAACCGTCCGCCGTCGCGATCCGACACCCGAAGCCAACGACACGAATTCATGGGCCAGAGAATACGAAGCGAACGGGGTCGCTCCCGGAGCCGCCCTTCGGACCGAGCCGACACGCACGAACCTTCGTTGCTGACGCTCGAAGAGTTTCTTCCTTGGCGACTGAATACCCTTGCGGCAAGGGTTTCGGCATCACTGACCCCGATCTATCGCGACCAGTACGGATTCGGCCAGGCCGAATGGCGCACCATCATGACGCTCGGGCAGTACGGGGTCATGACCGCCAAGATGCTCGGTCAGCACAGCGGCATGCTGAAGGCGAAAGTCACGCGCGGAATCGCGTTGCTGGAGCACAAACGGCTGATCTCCCGGCAAGCCAATCGCGATGATTTGCGTGAAGCATTCCTGTCGCTCACCGCGGCCGGAAGGGCAATCTACGTCGTCCTCGCCAAACAAGCCACGGAGTACAACAAGCGGATATACGGCACCATCGACCCCGCCGACCGGAAGGCGTTCGAGCGAATATATACCGCCATGATGAAATTTTCCGACGTGGCGGCGGCGGAAGCCGCGACGGTCCGGGCGAAACTGACCCAGAAAAAGATTGCGGCGGCCGTCAAGGGATCGGCCCGGAACGTCCGTGCCCGTTCGTGACACGCGCGGGTGATTTGCGACACTCGGTTATGCAGCGGCGAGTTCGACCGAGCGGGCCGGGATCACCGCCTTTTTGAGGAAGACCGAACTCGCCTGGTTGCGGCCGCCCCGCGCCGCCAGCACCGGGACCGCCGACAGCGGGATCGCCGGCCTGCGCGCGTTCTTCGGCACGATGGAGGCGTCGAACGGCCGGATGGCGGCACGATCTTGCTCGTCTCATTCGTGGCGTACCGCTCTGCTCGAGAGGTTGTGGCAGGCTCGACACCCGCCTCGATGCGCCGCCGACCGCCTCCCGCCGGCATCCGGATTTCCGCATTGCTTGGCCGTCGATCACGCAGACCGCCGAACTTCGACGGCGTCCGGCTGCGTTCGATGATCCGGTCGACAGTCCAGCCGATGATCCAGCCGACGATTTGGGCCGGCAGCACGATCACGACGACGAACACCAGCAGGACGACGAGCAGGGCGAGAACGCGCATGGTCCCAATCCGGATACGGGCGGCGGGCCATGAAGGCGTGCGAACCGTCCGGCGTGTTCACGTGACGACGTCCCGGACTACAGGACGCCGCGCAGCCGCACGCCGTCGCCGAGGCACAGCGCGCCGAGTTCGTCGACGAGGAGCCGATGGACTCCGTGGCTGCAGGCGAACTCGGTCGATCCGCAGTCTCCTTTACGAAGCACTCCGACATGGAACCTCAGCCAACGATCGAACGGAAAGTCGTCGGGCAGCCAGTGGCAGCCGGCGATCTCAGCATAGGCGTGCCCCGAAATCATGATTCCGTCGAACAAGCTCAGATGCTGGTTGATCGGCACGTCATGATGCCACCGCTCCAGCCACGGGAGCGGCGAAAAGACCGACCTCTGAAACAGAAAATGATATCCGATGCGCACATAGGGCGCGTTCGGGCCGTTATACAGAAACCACTCCGACGGCCAGTCGTGCAAGGCCATCAGCGATTCGGCCAGGGCCACGTCCACGACGATGCGCAGACGATCGGCTTGGCGCGCAAGCTTCAACGACGGACACATGGTGACACTCCAGGCGTGCAGGTTCGTGAATGAACCCCGGCGATGCGAAATCGCCGTATTTCACGGTGACGTTCTGGAGACTGCCGAGTGCATCCGACATGACGACCCCTGGGTCGCCGCATGTCAAATTAAAGTGCGCGGACGTCCTGCGGCATTTTGACCGGCGGCAGGTCGGGGTGGCGCAATGACATGACAGACGCGGGCGTCGGGACATCGGGCCGGCTGCCCGCGAACGGTCGTGAGCCGCCGGCCGAACGGAGCCGTGATCGAGCTGACCCGGATTTCTCACACAGCTGGGAATTTTCAAGCGGGCGAGCTGTTTGTGCAGCCTTTTTCGCAAAGCTCGCGGGTCGACCGTGAGGCCTGGAGCGCGGGGGGCGCCGTGACGGCCGAAGCCAGGCGGCGGACGGAGACGCGCACCAGGGCGCCGATCGCGAGAGGTTCGAGGCGGAGGATGCCGCAGGCGGCATCCGCGAAGGCGGTGTCGGCGAGGCCAATGCGCCACAGTGCGCGCAACAGCCCATGGGCCATCGATCCCGACCACACACCTGTTCCATCAGACCGCCGCTTCCCAGGCGCGCGTTTCCGCCGCCGGCCGACGAGGCTTCCACACGCAAGCGCGGCCCCGGCGGCTTCACCGCCGCGGCCGTTCGTGCGCTCGGACTTGCGTCCGATTTCTGTGGCGGGACGTCCCCGAGGCAAGCGGGCGTTTCGCCCTTCTCATCGTTCGGCCCTTTCGCGGCAACGCGCCGCCACTATGGCGTCTGCCGACTTCTCGCTCCGTGGACCTGGCGGCCACCGTCGCCCGTTCAGGCACAAGGCGAGATCTCCCCGGGCAAGAACATCGACCTCGCTGCACAACCGCCGGATCCACGTCGCCTCGCCCTGGTCGCAACGGCTTCGTGGTCATTCGTCCGCTTGCCCTGCGCGGTCCCGCCACCCGACCGCCGCGGCGCCCATCACTCCTTCAGCAATTCCAACGTGGTGTTGAGAACCTCCCGCGCCTGCGGCCGGCCTTTCGCCTCCATTCGCTTCACCCACTCCTCCCAGATCGGTTCGCCACCGACCTTGTTCCACCGCGCCAGTTCCTCCGGCGGGACCACGTAGCGGTGCGCCTCGTACTTGCCTTTCTTGATGATGTCCATCACCAGCGCCTCGGCGTCGTCGAAGGTCTTCTTGCCCTGCAGCTTGGCGCCTTCCATCCCGCTGACGCTGGTCATCTGCTGCTGAACGTCCTTGGGCAGGCTCGCCCACTTCTGCTTGTTCATGCACATGCTGAAGTAGACCGCCGACAGCGGAACGATGGTGTAGTACTTGCCCACTTCCCACAGGCGGAAGGCGTGGATCCCGCCCCACGGCAACGCCGCGCCGTCGATCACACCCTTGCTCATCGCCTCGTAGATGTCCGGCATCGGGATCAATATCGGCACGCCGCCCAGCGCCCTGATCTGGTCCGTCGGCGGACCGCCGCTGACGCGCAGCTTCAGCCCCCGCAGGTCCTCCATCGTCTTGACCTGCTTCTTGCTGGTCAGCAGGATGTACGGGCTGCTGGTCCAGTACATCAACTGGTAGGTGTCGGCGAATTCCTTCTGCAACACCGGGAGCTTCGCGATCAGTTTGGTCAGCACCTCGCTGCCGTGCTCGGCCGATTTTATTGGCAGGCCCGGAAGGGTGACCACGTCGGTGAGCGGCGTCATGTCCGGCCAGTAACCGTGGAAGCACCAGCCGATGTCGGCGATGCCGGCCTGGACGCCCTTCCACAGTTCGGTTCCCTTGACCAGCGTCTGCGATGGAAAATTGCGGATTTTGACCCGGCCGCTGGTCGCCTCTCCGACCTGCTTGATCCACGGCACGATGCCTTCCGTCTGATAGAGCGAATTCGGCGGGTTGTGGTCCGACAGCGTAAGCGTGATGGTTTGCGCCCGACTCGATCCGCACAGCGCAATTACCCCGAGAAAGACGCCACCGCACAGTTTCAATGCTTTGAACATGGAGACCTCGCTGATTTGAGCGACGAAACGGACGCACTTACGGCGAGCGCCGCGCAGCCGACCGCACGACTCGCGGCGCGCCACGACCTGTCGAAACCAAGGTTCCCTTGGATCGTATAGTATTGGACGATACTAGGTCGTCAAGCGGCCGTTCGTGGGGGCAGCGCCGCCGCCGCGGTACCTGCTTGCGCCGATCTCGAGCCGCGGGCGCGCCGCGCGTGTCGGCCGCGGCTCATCGTCTCGGTGCCGCCTGCGCCGGCGAAAAATCCGGTTGGCGCCGGTCGGCGGAATTTCGCGCGCCCCGATCACAAGCTCGGTCTCGGCACGCGAGTAAAGGCCGGCAAAAGGCGAAATTGACCTGGGGTTGCCACACAGCCGGGTGTTTTCTGGCCGGGCGCGCTGTTCGTGCCGGCTCTTTTGCGGAGCGCACGGATCGTGCCGTGACGCCGGGAGCGCAGGGCGGGACTTGGTTGTTTTCCGGTCGCCGTGGGCCCGCGGGAGAGGTGCCGTTTCCGAACTGCCGCGACCACTGCCGCCAAACCCGGATGCATCCATCCGGTGGCGAAACAGCGGTAGGGCGATCACCACCTCATCCGGGCGCCGATCTTGCCGGAATACGCGTAAGCGTCGTCGAAGCGGGTCGAATAAGTGAGATTGGCGAACAGCTCGACGTCACGCTTGAGTTCACCGCTGATACCGGCATTGAGCTCGAACCAGGTGCCGCCGAGATCGGCGCGGAACGCCACCGGACCGTCGGTCGACGAGAACGAGGTCTTGGGATCGCCCATAAACTCGTGCCACACGCTCGGCCGCAGCCACGCCGTGATCGGCTTGGCACCCGAGGTCGTGTCGAGCCACCACGAGCGGCCAAGGCGCGCTCCGAGCCGGCCGGCGAGCGAATCGGCGTCATCGAATGTCACGCGGGCGCCGATGTCGGACGCATCATCGAGATTGATGTGCTGGTAGACGACCTGGGCCTGCGGTTCGACGAACCAGCCGTCGCCGAACTTGAACGGTCGGCCTGCTTCCAGCGAACCCGCGAAGCCGAGGCCGCTGGTCTTGAGCGGCGCGAAACCGCGGGCGGCCGTCGCCGAGGCGTCGTACCAGGTGCCCTGGGCAACCGCGTCGACGTACCACCCCGACGCGCCGAGCCGCGTCCAGTAACCGCCCAGCGAGTAGGCCATGAACTCGTCGGTGCCCATACCGCCGTTGACATGTCGCACCCCGGCCTTGGCGCCACCGATGGCGAAGTATCCGCCGACGAGGTCGCGCGAGCCGTCGTCGTTGCGCCCGCGATAGAAGTCGCGTCCCGCCTGGATGCCGAGGAAATCGTAAGAGTAGGCCGGCCCGGAGCCATAGATGCCGACGCCATCGCCGCCCTCGCGGCCATGGGTGCCGATGATCCGCGCCCAGCCTTCCGGCACGACGCCGGCATCGTGGGCCTCGACCTTGCGGTTGCGGCCGCCGGCACCATGCGGACCGTCGCGCTGCTCGCCGACCCGCTCGTGGAATGTGTCGAGGAGATTGCGGCCATAGGTCAGCGCCGCCGACGGCAACGCGGCATAGAGCGACGCTTCGACCCGGTAGTTCGCTGGGCTCGCCCCCGGCCCGGCCCGGCAGACCGCATGGGTCGGGTCGAGGCTGCAGTTCAGCGTCGAGCGCAGGTACCAGTTTTCCGGTCCACTGGCATCGAAACTGCCCCGTGCCAGCGTGTATTCGTAAGGCCCGGCCGCCACCGGCCCGGCAAGCTTGAAGGTCGGATTGGACATCGGCCCGGGATCCGTTCTGCCGCCGTTGATGGCGTCGACCACCAGAATGCCGTTGGCGGTGGTGAGCGCGCCGCCACCGCCGGCGTTGGCGATGCGCACCGACGACGCCCCGGTGGCGCTGCCGCCGTCGATGATCAGCTTGTCGGACGGCGAAGCGTCGGCGCCAAGGAACGTGTTGAGCCCCAGCATGCCGCCGGCGCCGACATAGTTCACGGTGGTCAGCGTCTTGAAAGCACCGCCGACCGGTGGCGTGAACAGGATGGAGCTGCCGTCATTGGTCAAATTGGTGAGATTGGAATCGGCTGTCAGGTTCCAGACGGAGCCCCTGGTCAGGTTGGCCGTCGAGGTGGAGACCGCATCCGTGATGATCGCCCCGGTGATGGTGGCGGCGTCGGCGTTGAGGGTGGTGTCGGCTGCCACGCCGATCGCGGAATTCTGCCTCACGTGAAACGCGATGCCGGAACCGGGGAGATTCACCGTCGAATTGGTCAGGTCGATGATGCTGGTTCCGCCGTAGGACGCGATGGCGTCGCCGGTCGACGTGATGGTGACGCCGGTGACCGAAACTCTGCCGACCGGTACCGCCCCGGCAACCGTGGTGGCGGTGGTCAAGACACCCTCGGCCGCGTTGTTGGTGGTGGTGATCGACCCGCCGGTCATGTTGATGACGCCGCCATTGTCGCTCTCGAGGCCGGAGGCGAGCGTGCCGTTGGTCAC
>JAVBUK010000531.1:0-7095 GCA_031555345.1 Xanthobacteraceae bacterium
CATATCGACATAACTGGATTGATCGGCGGGGGCGGAGCGGCATCAGTTCGCCCGATACGCACTGCGGCGATCGGTGCGGCGGGCCATTTCGCTGGTGTAGCGCCGGCCGAGCGTGCGCGCGTTGGCGCGGACCCAGTCGGAGAGCCGGGTGGCGCCGAGCGGCGGCGACGCGACATGCAGCCGCTCCTCCATCAGACCGCGGATTTCCTCCGGCGTGGTGATGACGTCACGCACCAGAAAGCCCAGCAGGCGGATCGCCTGATAGGCGAGGCCCGGCGGCAGCGACACGATCCGGGCGCGCGCCACGACCGCCTCCGCGATCATCTCGACCAGGGCGCGATACGAAAATGTCTCCGGACCGATCGCGTCGACGATCTCGCCGCTCGGCCCGTCGATCCGCGCCACCGCGGCGGCGGCGAGGTCGTCGACATGGATCGGCTGCAGCCGGTAGCCGCCGTCGCCGTAGATGCCGAAGACCGGCAGACGGCGCAGCGCCCAGGCGAGGTTGTGGATCAAAATGTCCTCCCGGCCGAACAGTACCGTGGGCCGGAGGACACAGTAGGACAGCCCGGTCGACGCCAGATGCTCCTCCATCGCGGCCTTGCCGGAAAAGTACGGCAGGTCCGAGCTGCGGTCGGGATTGGTGATGCTGATGTGCACGACCCGGCGCACGCCGGCGCGCCCGGCCGCGTCGAACAAGGTTTTGACGTCGGCGACCGCCCGCGCATGGGTGAACAAGGGCGGGTGATCGAACCGGACCCAATAGTTGTTGATCAGGACGTCGATGCCGGCAAGCGATGCTTCGAGCCGCGCGGGGTCGTCGAAACAGAACGGCACCGCCGGGACGCGGGTCCCGAACGGGTTTTGGCGGTTTGGCGAATTGGTGACGGCGACGAGGTCGTGACCGGCCGCGAGCAGACGCCGCGCCATGTACTGCCCCGAGTAGCCGTAGGCTCCGGTGATCGCGATCCGCATGGCATTGCTCCGTGTCACGTTCCAGGGTGGCGTTCCAACACGTCGACTCGTGGTGCCGGGTCCGCCGAGTCCGGCACGGCGCCGGCCGCGATCGACCGGGCGATCGGCCGCCACACCGCAAGCCCCATGATCACCAGCGCGCCAATGGTGCCCCCCAGGCTGAAGAACAACGTCCGTTGCAGCAGCGGGGCGAGCGCGCCGCGCGCCGCCACCTCGTCGAGCCGGCCCGGGATCGACACCGTGAGGAGCGGCGTCGCGACCATCAGCACGGTGGCGTAGAGCGTCCAGAATTGCGCGCGCTGCCGCGTGCCGCAGATGTCCACCAGCAGCACCCACAGGGCACGGGACAGGACTGCGACAGCCGCCAAGGCCAGCACGAGGGCAACCGACCAGACCATCAGCAATTGCGGCAATGTCATCGTTGTCTCCCCGCAGGCGGTTGATGTGACGGTATCCTCGCAATCGGCGTGCCACTGGCCACCAGGAGGAATTCTTCCATGTTTTCCGATTGCTGCCGCCAACCGCCGTCAACATCGGTGACGAAAGCGCCTTGCCAGACTGTCGACGACGTATACAGTCGCCGGCATGTCGGGCGCGGCGGTGACGACGGCAATGGCGGCAACGGCGCTGGGGGGTGCCGGCCTCGCCCTGTTCCTGCTGGCCAAGGCGCGCTCGGCGCCGGGCGCGGTCCCGCTCGCGGCCTTCCTGTTGCTGGTCGGCCTGTGGGCGCTGGGCCTGCTGATGCCCGATCGCCGCGGCGCGGCCTTGATGGCGCTCGCTCCGCTCAACACCGCGGTGTTCGTCCATTTCGCCGTCCGGCTCGCCGGGCGGCAAAGCCCGCTGGTCCTCGGGTCGTATGTCGCCGGCGGCGCGACGACCCTCGCGGCGCTGATCCTGGGCTGTGGGCAATTCGTGGCGTGGCCCGGCGGAGCCGGGCCGGGCGGAACCTTGTTCCGCTACGACGGCGTCGGCTATTTCGTCGCGATCCTGTGTCTGACCCTGGCGGCGCTCGGCCATCTCTCATTGTTGCGTTCCTGGCGCGCGGCCGCCGGCAAGCGACGGCGGCAGATCGGGATTGTGCTGGCCTCCTCGGCCCTCGGTCTCGCCTCGTGCGCGTCCCTGGTGCTGCCGTGGGTCGGCATCGCAGTTTTCCCGTTCACCCTGCTGCTGTTGCCGCTCTACATCGTCGGCCTGACCTACGCGGTGCTGCGCTACGAGTTGATGACCGCCAACCTGTGGGCCCGGCGAGCACTCACCTGGGGGCTGTTGATCGTGCTGGCGGTCGCCATCACCGCCCTGCCGGCAGGCTTGGTGGCGGCCGAAGGAATCTGGTGGTTGTCGGCGCTGGCGGTCGCCGCCGCGATGGCGCTGGGACTGCCGGTGCGGCGCCTGGTCGACGGGCTGATCTTTCCCGGCGGCGACCTCGATGCCGCCGAGATTGCGGCCTGGCGGGCGGCGCTGGACGCCGCACCGGACGAGGCCGAGATCGACCCCATCGCCGACCGGCTGCTGCACCAGAAGCTGCGTGTGCCGGCGTCCGACTGGGCCGAGGCGCCGCCCGGCCCGCGCCGGGTCATCGAGGTGATGAACGGATTGCGTGACGAGGCACGCCGCGAGATCGTCCGCCGTCGCGCTTTTGCGGAAAGCCAACGCCTGGCGGAGCTCGGCGCCCTGGCGGCCACGGTGGCGCACGACCTGCGCAATCCCATGAACATCATGGCGATGGCGGTGGCCAACGCCGACCCGACCGTGCGCGACGAGGTCAAGGCCCAGATCGCCCGGATGGAGGCGCTGGTGCGCGATGTCCTCGATTACGCCAGACCCTGGGCGGTGCAGGTGGCCGAGCTGGACGTCGCGAGCGCGGCGGCCGATGCCGGCCGCGGCATGGACATTGCGTTCGACATTCCTGCCGGCCTGACGGTCCGGGCCGATCCGCTGCGGCTCGCCCAGGCGATCGGCAATCTCCTGTCCAACGCCCGCGCCGGCGGCGGCCGCATCCTGGTTGCGGCGGAGCGCACGGGCGAGGCCGTGCTGATCCGGGTCTGCGACGACGGCCCGGGGATTCCCGACGACATCCGTGGTGCGCTGTTCAAACCGTTCGTCTCGCGCGGCCCAGGCGGCACCGGTCTCGGCCTCGCCATTGTCGCCAAGGTGATGGCGGCACACGGCGGCGACGTCGCGCTGGTCGAACGGCCGCCCTGGACCACCTGCTTCACCTTGAGGTTTCCCGCATGAGCGCCGGAAAAATCCTGCTGGTCGACGACGAGCCTGCCTTCCTGCGGATCGGCGCCCCATGGCTGGAACAGCAGGGACACCGGGTGGTCACCGCGGCGGATGCGACCGCCGCCGCCGACGCGTTCCGCAGCGAGCGCCCCGACCTGGTGATCCTCGATCTGGTCATGCCGCCCGAACGCACCGCCGACGCCGGAATGAAACTGATCCCGGCGTTCGCCGCCGTGCCGGTGGTGGTACTGACCGCGCACGACGATCGCGAACTGGCGCTGCAGGCGGTGGCCACGGGAGCGTGGGACTTTCTCGCCAAGCCGGTCGATCCCGACCTGTTGCGCATGGTCGTGTCCCGCGCCCTGGCCAAGCGGGCGCTGGAAGCGGAAGTGAACCGGCTGCGGCGCTCTGTCGACGACGGCCGCATCTTTGGCCGGAGTCCGGCAATCCTGCGCCTGAAGGACCTAGTGCGGCGCGTCGGCCCCGCCGACCTGCCGGTCCTGGTGCTCGGGCCGACCGGCACCGGCACGGAGCTGGTCGCCCGTGCCCTGCACGCCGCCAGCCCGCGCAGCGTCGAACCGTTCGTCGCCGTTCATTGCGGCGCCATTCCGGCCGACCTTTTGGAAAGCGAGTTGTTCGGCCATCTCAAGGGAAGTTTCACCGGCGCCCATCGCGACCGCCCCGGGCTGATCGCCGGCGCCGACCGCGGCACGCTGTTTCTCGACGAAGTCGGCGAAATGCCACCCGCCATGCAGGTGAAGCTGCTGCGCTTCCTTCAAGAAGGAACGTACACCCCGGTCGGCGGCCGTGCGCCGCTTTCGGCCGATATCCGGCTCATCTCGGCGACCCACCGCGACCTCGAAGCGATGGTCGCCGATGGCACATTCCGCGAGGACTTCTACTATCGCCTGAAAGGCGTGATCCTGCGCACGCCACCGCTGGCGGAGCGGCGCCAGGACATCGCCCCCCTCGCCGTCCGTTTCCTCGCCGACGCGTCCAGGCGCCGCGCTCACCTGAGCGCCGATGCGCTCGCCTGGCTGGCCGAACAGGACTGGCCCGGCAACGTCCGCGAACTCAAGGCGGTAGTCGATTCCGCCGCCGCCCTGGCCGACCCGGCCGGCGCCATCGGCCCGGCCGATCTCGCCTTCGCCCGCACCGGCGAACCGGCGGTCGTGGAGGACAAACGCTCGCTGCCGCAGGCGATCGACGACCTGGAACGCCGCATGATCAATGGCGCCCTCGCCGCCACCGGCAACAACCACAGCGCCGCCGCCCGGCGGCTCGGCCTGTCGCGCGCCGGCCTGCTGAAAATGATGGCGCGGCTGGGATTGCGATAGGCGAGCGCCCCGGGCTCTTTGTCGAAGCTGGACGATGGAGGCGAACGGCCGTGACGGTCATCGTTGTCCGCCCGGAGCGCGCACGCTAAGTTCACCGGATAATGACGGGGGCGAACGATGAAACGGGTCCTGAAGACGCTCGTGGCGGTGATGATGGCTGCCGGCCTGCTGCCGTTTTGCACGCAGTCGGTGGTCGCACAGCAAAGCCAGGCCTTCCACTATGTGGCGAACACGCGCCCGCCCGACGCGTATCTCGCCTTGCGGACCCACCCGACCACCCGCATCGGATTGCAGATCGCCACCCTGCCGAACGGGACCCTGCTCGAAATTCTCGAGCGCCGCGGCGACGGCTGGTGGCGCGTCCGGGTGAACCCCTCCGGCCAGGAGGGCTGGGCGCTGAGCGGAACGGCCGGCAGGACCTGGATCGAATGCTGCGTGCGCGCCCCGGGGGCGCAGGCGACGCCTGCGGACCCTGAACTCGTCGGCTTCAGGATGCCGTCAGGCAACGTGTATTGCATGCTCGAACCCGATCTGCCGAACATGCCGGGTGGGCTGCGCTGCGACATCGCCGACGCCGATGGCCCGATGCCGCCGCGCCCGGACGACTGCGATCTCGATTGGGGCCGGGCGTTCGTCGTGTCGGAAAACGGCACATCCGGCGAGCGCATCTGTCACGGCGATACGGTGCGGGACCCGCGATTGCCGGCCCTCGCCTACGGCCGCCTCTGGCGGCACGGCGCCTTCACCTGCAAGTCCGAACCCACCGGCCTCACCTGCATCAATCCGCTGGGCCACGGATTTTCCCTGTCGAGGGCATCGCAGCGGCTGTTCTGATCGGCTGTTTCGACGGACAGCAATTCCTCGCAGCCCGAATGAACGCAGCGACGTCCGGGTTTCTCGTCGTTGTTCGTCACCGAGGATGACGACTTGGCGTCGACACCGCGACGATAATTTGATCCCGGGTGTCGCTTTCGCTCACCCGGGCTACGCGCTGATCGGCGCTTTCGCCGGCGCGCGTCCTGCCGGCAAGCCCCGCCTCACTCCCCGCCGGCCGCGGCCCGCGCCGCGCCGATCAGGTCGAAGTCGCCGGCCAGGACCGCGTCGAGCCGGCCGCTGCGCCAGCCGTGGGCGACGTCGCGCACCAGCGGAGCCGCCCCATCGCGATAGCGCCGCACGATCGCGGTGGCCGCGGGCGTACCCGACAGCAGGCGCGCGGCGGCCGCGAAGCCTTGCACCTCCGGCGCCCCCGCATCGGGCCCGCCGGCAACCACGACCCGCGCCACCAAGCGGCGGGAATCGCTGGCCGGATCGTCGAGCACATGCAGCCCCGCCTCCGCCTGCAGGGTACGGAACGCGCCGAACCCGGTCACCCGCAGAACCGGCAGTCCGCCGTGCGTCGTGAACTCCTTGATCTTCATCCGCCGCTTGCCGGCCCACTGGCGGTACATGCCGGTCAGCCTCAGACACCAGGCCGCGATGTCGGAATTGTCGGCGTCCATCGCCGGCTCCACTCGCACCAGCGCGTCGACCGGCGCGTCGGCGTCGATGTCGTCGAGTCCGTGGCGCAGACTGAACAACTGAAGCGCGAGCCGCGCCGCCAGTTCACGCGAGGCCCGGTCCGCGTGCTTGCCCGCGGTCGCATAGCGCTTGAACAGGCGTTCGGCGCCGCGCGCCACCTCCCCCGCCCGCTCGCGCAGCTCCAGCGCAGAAAACAACCGGTGACGGTCTGGACGCGACCACAGCTCCGGATCGGCCAGCGCCGCGCGCAATTGTTCGCCCGCCGCCTGCCAATCCGGCTGCGACAGGCGCTCACCGAGTTCGCGCCATACGGCCGAAAGCGAGGCGCGCTCGTCGGATGAACCCGTCGGGTGCAGGATGATGGACGGCAGCGTGAGCCCGCCCGTCTCCTCGTCGGAGGCCGCGCCCGCGACCGGTTCGGCATCGGGATCGACGAACTCGACTTCGATCGCCTTGCCGTTCGAGCGCACGAACAAGAACTGGTCGCCCTCCGGAAAGCGATGCTCCACCAGGGTCGCCGCCAGCGGCGCCAGCAACTGCTGGTCGATCGCCCGCGTGAGCGGGCGCGCACCCATTTCGGGGGAGAAGCCGCGGTCGAGCAGGAACTCGATCGCCGAGGCCTCCCATTCCACCGCCCAGCTGCGCTCGCGCAGCCCGCGCCGATCGAGAATGGCCGCCAGCTCCTTGTGCAGGATGTTGCGCATCAGGTCGCGCGACAGCGGCTGGAACACGATGATTTTGTCGAGCCGGTTGATGAATTCGGGCCGGAACGTCTGCGCGATGGTGCGCATCACCTGGTCCTCGCCGAAGCCGTTCTGCCCCGGCCGGAACCCGACCCCCAGGCCGCGGTGGGCGGTGGCGCCGAGATTGGAGGTGAGGATGATGAAGCAGTGGCGAAAATCCGCCTCGCGTCCGGCCGCGTCGCTGAGCCGGCCGTCGTCGAACATCTGCAGGAACAGATCCCAGCAGTTCGAATGCGCCTTCTCGAACTCGTCCAGCAGCACCACCGAGAAGGGCTGCTTGCGCACCCGGTCGATCAGCG
>JAVBUK010000213.1:0-4891 GCA_031555345.1 Xanthobacteraceae bacterium
CGAGGCGAAGCCGGACGCCAAGGCCGAATCCAGATCAGACGCAAAAGCCAACAATCCTCCCGCCGTTCAGCACAACGGCTGGATCATCCAGGTCGGCGCCTTTCCAGCCGAAGGAGAGGCCAAGGAGCGGCTCAGCTCCGCCCGCAGCAAGGCAAAGAGCCTGCTCGCCCGCGCCGACGCCTTCACCGAGGCGGTCACCAAGGGCGAAAAGACCCTGTACCGCGCACGCTTTGCCGGCCTCGGCAAGGAACAGGCGGAAGCGGCCTGCAAGTATCTCAAGCGGAACGAGATGGCCTGCTTGACCATTAAGAATTGAGCAAAATAACTGGTTTAAGAATCAGGTCTGATTAAGCCTGAACCTGACGACGGTTTCGATCGGCAGCAGGAAAGCAGCGTTTTGTCGTTGCGTACCGGGCGCGTGTAGTGCGTCCGGAGTAGGAGTTCAGTGATGGCTGCTAAGAAGTACGTCCTTGGCCTCATTGACGCGGGCCGCGAGGTACGTCGACCCCCCCTGGTCGGGATGCAGTTTTTTCATGAGCGCGCGGTGGGCACGACCGATTTCCTCGGCACTCGCCCCCGGCTGAAGGCCAAGGATCTGATAGGCCTCCTCGTGCGTCATTTTGCCGGACCGAACCGCACCACCCTGCCCCGCTGTCGCACCCGCCTGCGCGTGTTCACGCCAACGGGCATTCCGGCGGTCAAGATAAGCCATCAGTAGCGCCCGGCTTTCATCGTCGACCTCTCCCAGACAGGCCGTGAGGGTCGTGGTGTCCAAGGACTCCAGCTCCGCGCCTTGATGGCGTCCGGCGATGAAACGCCCGCGCATCGTCCCGGAATCGTGATCGAGCTCCATTTCGACGAAGGCGGAGCGCACCCGCGACACCTGACCGCCGCTTTTGCGTACCGAATAGCCGAACATGTTGTTCGGCAACCAGCCGAGCAGCCCGAAGCCCATGAACGCCAGCGGCAGCGCCACCGCGAGCTGGCCGATCGAGAACAGGAACACCGCGGCCACGATCGCCGCCGCACCGCCTCCCTTGTGCATCAGCAGGCCGATCCCCTTGGGATTGGCCTGAACGAACTTGTTCATGAACCATAGGATGATCAGGAGCGAGACGACGCCCAGCAGAACAGTCAACATGCGTTTCTCATTTGCGCCAAAAGCTTGATCGCTCCGCGGTCGCGGCGGGCCGAGAGGTCGTCGAGCGCCTTCATGCCCCCCGCCGCATAGGCCGCCGCGGCCCGCAACAGTTCACCGAGTTCGGAGGCCGCGCCGGGACTGAATCGGCAGTAGGCGCCCCCGGTCAATCGGGCGATTTCGCGAAAAGCCTGCTCCGCGGCCGGGTCGCCCCCTTCCTGGAACACGAAGGCGCGGATTCCGAGCAGTCCGAGTTCGCCGGCCCGGGCGCACAGCTCGTCGACCTGCTCCTCCATCGCGTCGCCGACATAGACCAGCGCAGCCACCTTGCCGCGCTCGCCTTCGCGGCGGGCATGAACGAGCACTTTGCCGATCTGGGTATGGCCGGAGCGGCAGTTGATCCCTTCCATCAGGCCGGACAGCGCCCGCGCATCGGACACCCATCGCGACGCCCGACATTCACCCAGGCCGCGAAAATACACCAGCTGAATGTCCAACCCACCAATCGAAGCCGCCTCACGAAACATGTCGGCTTGCAGCCGGCAAGCCGAGTCCCAGGTCGGTTGCCGACTCATGGTGGCATCGAGGGCAAACACCAGCCGCCCGCGCACGCCGAGCGTACCTGACGGTGCGAGGGTCTTCACCCGCTCCAGAAAGGTATCGATTTCGGCCCGCGACGACGTGGCGGCCGGCATGTTCTGGTCGGTGGGCGCGGGCGCTCGGTCGGACCGTTTGGCCATGGCATCCTCTCCCGATTTCACACCCAGAAAGTGGCGATATGCGCCACCGGACGCAATGCCGCCGCCTCGCCCTCCCGCCGGTCCGACACCAGATGGTTATCGCTCGACACTGGCGGTAGCATAACACTCGACACCAACAGAAGCATCCCAGGTCCAGAACCCGCAGGTTTGCCCGATGGGACGGGCGGCCGCGACTCTTCCGCTTTGATTACCACGCCCATGGGCGGACGCGCTTTCGGCCCAGGGCCGCATGTTCGCATACCAGTTCGTCGCGGCCGGTGTCTTGGGCAAACGCTGCGACCGGTGATCCGCCATCGATCATGCGGTGGTGGCGACGCGGCGCCTTTGATAGGTTCGCCTGCGCTTGTTGTCTCCATGAAGGCTTTGCAATGACGAAACGACCTCAAGTCGTGCACACGCTGACCGCCCTCGACCGTTCACTCGCCCGCCTGCGCAAGTCCGGAAAGGTCGCGCTGGTCCCGACGATGGGCGCCCTGCACGCCGGTCACCTCGCGCTCGTCCGCGTTGCACACCAGCGCGCCAACAGCGTGGTCGTCTCCATCTTCGTCAATCCGACCCAGTTTGCCCCTCACGAGGACTTCGCCACCTATCCGCGCACGCTCGCAACCGACGTCGAAGCGCTCGCCCCCCTGGGGGTCGACGTGATCTGGGCGCCCCCGCCCGAGCTGATGTACCCGCCTGGATTCGCCACGCGGGTCATGCCGGAAGGCGCGGCCGTGGCCGGTCTCGAAGACAGGTTCCGACCGCACTTCTTCGCCGGAGTCGCGACCGTGGTCACCAAGCTGTTCACCCAGTGCAGGCCCGACCTGGCGATGTTCGGCGAGAAGGACTTTCAGCAGCTCAGGGTGGTGACGCGGCTGGCGCAGGATCTCGATCTGCGCGTGGAGGTCGTCGGCGTGCCGACCGTGCGCGACCGCGACGGGTTGGCCCTTTCCTCCCGCAACGCCTACCTGTCGCCGCAGGAGCGTGAGACCGCGCCCACGCTCCACCGGGTACTCGGCGACTGCGCCGCCAAGATCCGCGGCGGCGCAGTCGTTGCCGAGGTGCTCGCCGAAGGGCGTTCGGCGATCGAGCATGTCGGCTTCGTGGTCGATTACCTCGAAGCGCGTCATGCCGAGACACTCGCACCGGTTTGCGCCCCGGGCGAGGAGCCGGTTCGTCTCCTGGTGGCGGCACGACTGGGTACCACACGGCTGATCGACAACATCGGCGTGTGACGCCGGCTGGGCCGTCGATCGCCACCACCGGCTTGGCGTGGACCGATCCAGCCCCGGCACGACACCGCAGCGGCCTACAACAGCCCGAGCTCGCGCAGTTCGCGCCGCATCTCCTCGGGCATGTCGCGCGCGCCCGGCGCAGCCCGGTCGAGATCACGCGGCGCATCCCCGTCGACCAGATAACGCCACCCCTGGAAGGCGCGGAACGGACGCGGCTCGACCAGCACCACCTTGGGGACGAGCACCAGCTGGCAGCGACCGACGCCTTCGTCGTCGACGAACGGTCGCACGGCGCGCAGGTGCTCACGACACATGATCTGCCCGCGGATCACCCAGTAGAGAGACCCGCCGTCGAGCAGCTCGTCGGCGCGCTTGGGCACCATCCGGGTGGTGTGGATGTGTTCGGCCGCTTCGCCGCGTTGCTTCTTGTCCCGCAAGCGTTGCCGGATCCAACCTTCCAGCTCCTTGACGGAGTCGCAACCCACACAAAGCTTGATCAGGTGTAGAGCCATCGGATTCGATACGCGGTCGCGAACATCAGCGCGAGGGTGGTGGGTTGGGTGGCACGAGTTGCACCGGCTGGGACGAACCACCCGCCGCAGCAGGCGTCGGATTCGACGTCGCGGCGCGGGGCGCGCTTCGCGGCGGCGGTTGGCGCGGAACCGGCGCCCTGGCGGCGGGCTGGGCCGCCGGAGCCGGCGGACCTGCGGCCGGGCCCGCCGGTTCGGCATTCATGATGCTGACCGGCGGGATCGAGGCGGCGGAAGGAAAGTCATAGCGCGACGACAACGGAACGCCCGGGGTCGGTGTGGCGCCCGCGGCTGCCGCGGCGGGCGGACCCGCGGCCTCGGGATGCGTCGAACTTGCACCCGTCGACCAGCCGGCCACATGCCGGTTGACATAACTCTCGAACGTCTGCTCACGCAGATTGGTTTCGACCCGGCTGCGGTCGCGCAGCAGAGCCAGCGTGTCGCATTGCTGCGCCGTGCACCCGTCGCGCACGGCCAGGATATGCGCCACGATACCGAAGCGGTCGGTCTCGACCGCCAGCAGCGTCGGCGTCAGGGCCGCATCATAGCCGCCGCCGGCATCGTGAGCCTTTCCGTCGGCCAGTAGCGCGAGATGCGCTGCCATGTAGGAGACCGCCGCCGCCACCGTTTCCGGACCCGCGAAGACGGCCTTCTCACAGGCCGCTTCGACGGCGTCGCCGGCCAATCCATCCAGACAGGCGAGCGGCGAAGCCGGTGCGAACGCACGGGTGGCCAACTCGGCGATCCGGCTTTTCATCACACGCCGTTCCGCGGCCCGGTCGCGAACCACCGCCCAGTCGAACGCCGTCCACACGACCAACGCACCGGCCAGCATGAGGCTGATGCCGCCGACCACGGTAAGGAAGGGATGGCACTCGTCCCGCAGGAGAACGAAGGCAGCAATGAACACCAACAGCGCGGCCGCACTGATCGCACAGATAGAGAGCGGCAAAACCGCCGTCAGTTGGTCAACCACCGGCACGAATGACCTCCACCCCCGACACCCTTCAACTTATCCACAATTATGGCGCAGGTGCATGCACCTGACCACCGTTGCCCGCGGTACCGTCCTGATGCCATCCGCCGTCGTCCCCGTCGAGGTACATGCCTTTGCTTGCACACGTTTTTTGTCGGCTGGTGTCCCGGTTCCGACGTTCGTTTCCGATTGCAGCCCGCTCCGGACGAGCGTCGAAACCGAAAGGACACCGGCAACTCCAGGATGCTAGTGTGGTTTTGGATTTGACG
>JAVBUK010000540.1:0-2596 GCA_031555345.1 Xanthobacteraceae bacterium
CTCGACGAAAAATAGACCGCGAGCAGTACGCTGACGGTGAGCAATCCGCTGTGGGTGTTGGTGAGAACGCTGGTGATCTCCGCAGAGATCGGCTTGGCGACCTGTTGCGGCCAGGCCTCCAGCAGCAGGGTCGCCACCTGGTCGGCCAGGTCCTGGCTGCCGAAATAGCCGGTGAGCGCCGTGACGAAGATCAGGAACGGGAACAGGCTCATCAGCATCGACAGGGCGATGTTGCTGGCGATCGCCCAGCCGTCGTCGCGCGCGAAGGCTTCAAATGCCTCCCAGGCGAAACGGCAGGACAGACGAAACAGGCGCACGCGCGAACCCCGGTTTGAGCATGCCCGGCCGAGTGTGCCGGATCGAGAATGTCCCGAACCCCGGACGCGGTCGGCAACACCGGCGCCGCCCGGACCACGACATGCCAACCGGAATACGCAAGCGGAACATGCCAAGGGTGCCGCACAGGGACGGCCCCATACCCTTTCCGAATTGCCGGGGGCTTGGCAAGTGGGGGCCGGCCAATCCCGGTTGCGGCCGGTCGAGGCCGCCCGCGGGACCCCGCGCCGGGCTCGATTCCAACGCAATCGCAATTGCTTGAAAGGAAACCCCGAGATCGCAAGGGTGGCCAAGAAGGCTCAGATCGGCGCCGTCCGGCGGACGCGGTGGGTGACCCAAAGGAAGCATTGCTTTCCGGGCGCGCACGCATAGTGTTCAAGAACGGCCGCTCACACCCCCGGAGTTGTAGATGCCGATCGCTGCGTTGCGCGCCGCTCCCGGTGAAAACCTGATCGCCATGGCGGCCGACGCCGCCGACGCCGCCGACGGGCTGCTCGCGGACGCCATCGAACGCGTGCACGAGCGGGTCGTGGTGGACGCCGGTGTGGTCGGCGCGCTGTTCGACCGTGAGCAGCGGGCGACTCACGGGCTCGCATGGTTCGCCACCTATGTGGACGCCGTCCGTCGGCTGGCCTCCTATGCGGACCACGTGGCGGCCAGCGGCCGGTTCGGCGAAATCGAGGAACTGATCGTCCGGATCGGGCTCGGCGAGTATCTCGCCCAGATTCTCGGCGGCATCCCGATGAGCCAGAGCGAATTCGTTCGTCCGGCCGACCTTGGGCTGACCGGGAATCAGGTCGCGGCCCGGGTGACGCCGGCGGTCGACGCTCTGATCGGCCTGGGCAACGCCCCCGGAAATCGGGCGCGTCTGGTCGAGTTGATGTCGCTCGACCACGACACGACCGTCGGAGATTGCGGGCTCGACGAGACCCTCGACGCGATCCGGGAGACGATGCGCAAGTTTTCCGACAACGAAGTCGTTCCCCACGCCCAGCATTGGCACCGCACCAACGGCTACATTCCGCTCGAGATCATCGCCCGGATGGCGGAGCTCGGCGTGTTCGCGCTCACGTTGCCGGAGGCCTATGGCGGCCTGGGGCTCGGCAAGGAATCGATGTGCGTGGTGTCGGAAGAGCTGTCGCGCGGCTATATCGGCGTCGGCTCGATCGGCACGCGTTCGGAGATCGCCGCCGAGTTGATCCTCGACGGCGGCACCGAAGCGCAGAAGCGGCATTGGCTGCCGAGGATCGCCTCGGGCGAGGTCCTGCCCACCGCCGTGTTCACCGAGCCCGACACCGGCTCCGATCTCGCCTCGCTGCGCACGCGCGCGACGCGGGCCGGTGACGTCTACACCGTCAATGGCCAAAAGACCTGGATCACCCATCCGGTTCGTGCCGATCTGATGACGCTCCTGGTGCGCACCGATCCCAAGGAGGCGGGCTACCGCGGTCTGTCGATGCTGCTCGCCGAAAAGCCGCGCGGCACCGACCGGGTGCCGTTTCCGGCGGCCGGCATGTCCGGCACCGAAATCGAGGTGCTCGGCTATCGTGGCATGAAGGAATACGAAGTCGCGTTCGACGGCTTCGAGGTTCCGGCCGACAACCTGCTCGGCGGCGTCGAGGGGGCGGGCTTCAAGCAGCTCATGCAGACGTTCGAGGCGGCACGAATCCAGACCGCGGCGCGTGCCATCGGGGTGGCGCAGGCGGCGATGGAGGAGGCGCTGGCGTACGCGCAGGCGCGGGTGCAGTTCGGCGACAAGATCATCCACTTCCCGCGGGTCGCCGACAAGATCGCCATGACGGCGGTCGAGATCATGATCGCGCGGCAGATCACCTATCATGCGGCGCGCGAAAAGGACAAAGGCAGGCGCTGCGACCTCGAGGCCGGGATGGCGAAGCTGCTGGCTGCGCGCGTCGCCTGGGCGGCGGCCGACAGCGCCGTGCAGGTCCACGGCGGCAACGGGTTTGCGCTGGAATATCGCGCGTCGCGCCTGCGTTGTGACGCGCGCGTCCTGTCGATCTTCGAGGGGGCGGCGGAAATCCAGGCGCAGGTGATCGGCCGGCGGCTGCTCGAGCGGGCGAACTGACGAAGGCCCGTTCCGTCGTCTCGGCCGCGGCGTCATGACGGCCGCAGAGGCGATGCGCAAGCCGCAATTTTGTTCTACGATCCGATCGCCGGGGCGTCTCCCGGCCGACCCCGCGTCGCCCCGCAGGGAAGCCGGCACGGTGGCTCGAGCGTGGAGAAAGGGAGACAGGAGGCA
>JAVBUK010000114.1:0-4872 GCA_031555345.1 Xanthobacteraceae bacterium
AGACAACTTTCCGGTTGATTCGATTTCCGGACCGGCCGCGACCGGCGGCGAAGTCCGAGGCCGAATGGCGCCGGACCACGAAGCGCCGGATGGGTCAGTAGCGGCGGAACAGGCCGACCATCTTGCCCTGGATGCGCACCCGATTGGGTGGAAGGATACGCACCTCATAGGAGGTATTGGCCGGCTCGAGTGCGATCGAGGCGCCGCGCCGGCGGAAGCGCTTGAGCGTCGCCTCGTCGTCGTCGATCAGAGCGACGACGATGTCGCCCGTATCGGCGGCTTCGGTGCGTTTGATCAGGGCCAAGTCGCCGTCCAGGATGCCGGCCTCGATCATCGAATCACCGCGCACTTCGAGCGCGAAGTGCTCGCCCGTGGTGAGCAGATCAGGCGGCATGTTGATGATCGAACTCTTGTTCTGGATCGCCTCGATGGGGGTGCCGGCGGCGATGCGGCCCATCACCGGAACCGCCACGGGCCGGGGGCTCTCGTCTTCCGAGGGCGCGCGCACCCGTCCGAGATTGCCTTCGATGACGCTGGGGGTGAACCCACGGGCGCGCGGTCCGGCCACACCGTGGCCAACCGATTCCGGCAGTTTGATCACCTCGATCGCCCGCGCCCGGTTGGGCAGGCGGCGGATAAAGCCGCGTTCTTCCAGCGCGGTAATCAGGCGATGGATGCCCGATTTGGACCGGAGGTCGAGCGCATCCTTCATTTCATCGAATGACGGCGGAACACCCGCCTCCTTGAGGCGCTCGTGGATGAAGCGGAGCAACTCCAGTTGTTTCCTCGTCAGCATCGGTCCAGTTCCCCCAGTGGAGCGCTCAAACAAATCATGAACAGACACTATCTGTTCGATATGTGTTCCGCAACCCCCTAATTTCGAGTGAATGCCGTCCGGTTTTCGGTGCCAGCCGGTGTTGCGCCGCCCGGAAAGGTGTCGCCACCGGCTCGATCACTGCTTTGTCGCCGAGGCCTCGACGGGCAACCGGTTTTGCATCGTCACCCGGTTCCCGTCGTTTCCGGGTCATCCGAAATCTGATTCGTTGCTCGGATCGTCGGGATTTCAGGCGGGTTCGGTCCCGCGCATGAGTTGCGGGCCGGGCGGCCGAACGGCTTGCGCCGGGGCGAAGGCGAACAGGCGATGGCCGAAATAGGAGAAGAACGCGGCGGTTCCGGAGCCGACCAGCAGGGCCAAGTGCGGCGCCAGGGCCGTCAGCACCAGCACGGCGAAAATCAGATAACTGATCCCCTGGGCGACGGCCGTGACCGTGGCGTACCGCATGGCTTCTTTGTACGGCTGTCGTCCGCTGGCATCGAATGTCAGCGCGCGGTTGAGCCGCCAAGTGACCAGGGTCGCCAAAGCGATCGACACCAGCCGAACAAGCAAGGGCCGATCGAGCATCATCATGCCGGCAGTGAATACGCCGAAATCGGAAACGAGCCCGAGCGAACCGACGCCGATGAATCGAAAGGGACGGGGCAGGCGCTCGACCAGATGGCGCAGCGGATCGGGCGAGGGCTTGCCCGAACGACAAGACATGCCTGCACTGCTGTCGCATCCACCGTTGATCATGACGCCACCCTGAATTCTTATCTGCGCCCGAAATGCCTCTCGGGCGCAGGAGTTACTCTTGGCAGCACCTCCTTAAAGTCGCCCTTATCAGGGAGGTGGCCGGCGGCCGGCTCCCCGGCAACGTTAATGGACGCTCAATGGCGGGCGGCCGTGACCACGGCACCGCCGTTTTGCTCCGGCACGACGCGCTCCCGACACGATCCAAATGAGCTGGCGGATCGACCCGCATCCCAACCCTATCGCGTCTGGTCGGGATGAAGCCTCATGGCTGGGGAGCGATCCGGCGAACAGCGATAAAAGACATACAGATCGTCGCGCTCCAGCACATAGGACTTCCAGATCAGCCCACCCGGCACGATCTGCGGCACGCAATAGCCGGCGGCGACCGTTTGGTCGACGTATTTTCCGATCGTCGCCGGCGGCATGCCAAAGGAAGACAGAACGAGGGTGTCGAACCGGCCGGAGGCGGCCATCGTCTGCCAGTTGTCGAGACGAGGGCGAGCGAGACGCTCCTGACCGGAACGCCAGTGCAAAAACGCCGGCTGTAGTGTCCCATCAAGATAATTGGCGAAAATGTTGCGTCCGAACCACGGTTGGACTGCAAACGCCTTGAATCCGGCGGCAGCGATGTCCTGTCCTGCCCGCGGTGCCAACAAGCGGGCGGCGGCGGGGCCGGCCGAATAGGGCTCGTTGATGTCGCGTCTGATGGCAGTAAAGGTGTACACGTCGTTGACGAGAACGATCGCCGCGACACTGGCCACCAGGATCTTGCGGGCCGGCGGCTGCAGCCCGGTCAGTGTCGGCCATGAGATCCACAGACCGAACAGCCAGAGGAGATACAACAGCCCACCGTGCCAAAGGTTGGCGTAGGACAGGACCGAGAACACCAACATCGCGGTCACCATGGCCCCGAGCAGTGGGAGATGGCCGGCATGTCGCAGCAACCGGATCCAGGGTACCAGCAGCAAGATCGACAGGACGGCCCCGCCTTTGATCGACAGGTTCGAGGGCGCGGTTGTCGCAAACAGATCGATTCGATCGACGAACGCGGCCGTCATCAGCTCGACGTATCGGCTGGAGTCGACGCCGGTCTGGAAGCTGACATCGCTCGGCGGCCAGGTTTGCAGCACTGCCGCGCCGGCGCAGACGACAAACAGAGCCGCCGCCGCATGGGTGCGTCGTTCGCCGGTGAGGCCGGTGCGCCAGGATGCCAACGCCCAATCGACGAACAGGATGGCAGCGAAGATGAACGTGTGAGCGCTGGTGTTGGCGAGAAGTCCGAGGATGACGCAATAGAACATCGGACGACGCAGGCGCTCGGCGTAGCAGGCCGCGACGACCAGCATCAGGACCAGCGCGAGGGCGTAGCTGCGCGCCACCACCGCGTACTGATATGCCACGAAGTAGGAGGCCGCGACGGCGATCCGCAACCAATACGGAAACGGCGCATGGCGCAGCAGGATCCAGACGGCCGCGCTGGCCAGCACGACACTGGCCATTCCGATCTTCGCGAACGGCAGTCCGGCATGTGACAGCGCCCACAGCAGGGTGTGCCACAATCCGGGGCTGCCTTCGTATCGGACGCGACTCGCCAGCAGCTCCCACAGACCGCAGTCGCTCCCCAGCAGCCAGGCCTGCGCTTCGTCGAACCACGGCTCGTGACGGGTGGCGACGGCGGACACGACGGCGGTGAACGCTAGCGTGAGCAGGGCCGGCAGCAACACGCCGCCCACGGGGAGGGCGTGTCGACGGGCGCCGATCGTCTCGGCGGGCGGCGTCACGACATCCATTTCAACACGCGGATGACGCCCATCTTGGCCGCTTGGCGATGGGCCGAGGCGGCCTGGCGCGCATTGATGGCGTCGCGTTCGGAGACGTAGGCGTTGTAGGCGCGCGCGAGCATGTCCTGGTTGGTCAGGGTCGGCTGCCAGTCGAGATCACGCTTGATCCGGCTGGTGTCAAACACGAAATCGGACGCGATCATGCGGTAATGGTACGGCCCGAGCGGGGAGACGCCGAGCATGTGCGCGAACTTCATGGCGGCGACGGTGGGGCCTTGCGGCAGACAGGCCACGCGGGCGCTGGTGCCGGCCTGGGCGATGACGAATTCGTAGAGCTGGCGCATCGACGGCACGTTGTCCGAGCCGATGCCGTAGACGCCGCAATGGCCCTTGTGTCCGGCGGTCAGCATCGCCGTGATCAGGTCCTGCGCATAGATGAACTGGTAGCGGTTGCTGCCGTCGCCGACGACCCAGACGCGCCGACCTTCGGCGATGAAATCGAACAGGATCGTCAGCAGGCCGAGCCGGCCGGCGTCGACGATGGTCGGGCAGCGCAGTACGGTGGTGGCGAACCGGTTGCCGTAGCGTGCGAGAATTTTCTCGCCCTGCCACTTGCTGTCACCGTAGTCCTCGACCGGCGCGGGTTCGTCGTCCTCGGTGACCGGCCGGTTGAAACTCTGTCCCCACAGGCAGTTACTGGACAGGTAGACGACGTTGCGGATGTTCCGCCCGGCGACCGCTTCGGCGAGGACCGCGGTGCCTTCGACATTGTTGTCCCACACTGCTTTGGGCGACAGGTCGCCGTGGGCGAGCAGGGCGGCGCAGTGATAAACGGTCTGATGATCGGCCGAGGCAAGCGCAGTGTCGACCAGGGCGCGGTCACGGATGTCGCCGACATAGGACTTCAGGCGCGGATGTTCGCGCTCGCACGGCAGCAGGTCGATATTGGTGACGTTGTACCCCTCGTGGAGCAGACGTCCGATCAGCAGCAGCCCGAGAAAGCCCGATCCGCCGGTGACGAGTACGGATGTCATGGAAATGTCCCCAATGTTGCGCGCCGACGATCGATAAACGCAAAACCTTTCGATCGGGTGTGCGGCTTCAAGATTTCGTTCCCAGGCAGAGCCGGTCGGGGGCTGATCCTTCAGCGGCTGCAGCAATGCCTGTCTGCCTTTATGTTTCGGTGCTTCAGCACCACACTTGAGCCGATCACCTTGATGTATCGTTGCCACACCGCCAGCGCGCAGGCGATCGGCGAGCCGAAGGTGAGGCACCATGCTGCTGCAAGCGGCCTATCGTCGACGTTTGAAGACGGATCTGGAGCGCTGGGTCGACTGCGGGCTGGTCGACCGCGCCTCGGCCGACGCGATGCTCGCAGATTCTCGTCCCGCCAGCCGCCATGGTTTGGTGACGGCGCTGGCGTTCGTGGTCGTCATCCTGCTGGGAGCTGGTTTGATCGCCATCGTCGCCGCCAACTGGCAGGACATCCCGCGCGAGCTGCGGGTCGCCGGACTGTGG
>JAVBUK010000073.1:0-6261 GCA_031555345.1 Xanthobacteraceae bacterium
GAGTCGTCCGCAGGAGCAAGCCGCAAAACACGCGCCAGCGGGGCGGGTTCCCGGCCTTCGCGGCGGTCGCAAAAATGAGCCGATGTGTTTGTCGCGACATGTCGATACTGTCGCAAAAATGAGCTGCTGCGATTGTTGTGAATACGGGCGGCGGCGCGCGTGCGGGCAGGTCGCCGACGGCGCCGGTCGCGATCCGCCACGCCGAGGGCTGGCCATGTCTGGCGCTTGGTCGGCCGCGACCGGCGCGGCAGGCGGGGGGGCGGGCGCCAGGCGACCAATCCTTTCACCGCAGTAACGATTTGCCCCAAAGGGGCCATCATCCGTTCACTGCGAATTCAAGTCTGTCGACCGACAATGGTGCAGCGAATGAACGCGCCTCGGGCCGGCCATTTGGTTCAGCCACTTGGTTCAGCCACTTGGTTCAGCCATTTGGTTCAGCCATTTGGTTCAGCCGTACGGCGCATCGCATCGGCGGCGTTTCCGCCGAAGGACGGTGACGATGAGCAAGACCCGAACGTCCATCCGCCGTGTTCTGTCCACCGGTGTGGCGGGAATGCTGATGGTGGCTTCCGTACCCGCCGGGGCCGCGCCGGTGCTGTCCAACACGGCGGCAGTGAGATCGGCCGTCATCGACCATGCCGTCGACGTGCGTTGGCGCGGCCGCGGTCCGGGCTGGGGCGGCGTGGCCGCAGGTTTTGCGCTTGGTGCCATCGCGGGGGCGGCGATCGCAGGGTCCTACCGCTATGGTCCGGGCTATGGCTATTACGGGTATTCGGCGCCCTACTATTCGCCGTCGGCCGGGTACTATGCGCCGGCCTATGGGCCGGCCTATGCGCCCGGGGATTATGGTTCCGGGGCCTATGCGGTGCCGTCGGTGCCCGGTCCCTATGGTCGCTGCTTCGTGCAAACCGACGATCGCGGTTACGGCTATTGGCGGGCCTGCTGAACGCCCCGAGGCAGGGTTGTCGGCGAGCGCCGTCGGTCCTGACGGCGCTCAGGTCGCCAAGGCGAGCACGGCCGGGATGGTGAGCATCGCCAGGGCGGTCTGTACCGTGACGATCTGTGCCACCAGCGGGGCGTCGCCGCCCATTTGGCGGGCGAGGACGTAGGCGCTGGCCGCGGTCGGCACCGCCGCGCAGGAGATGACCACCGCCAGATTGGCACCGGACAGGCCGAACGCGAAACCGAGGCTCGCCGCCAAGGCGGGCATGAGCGCGAGCTTGAGCGCGGTGGTGAGCAGCGTCACGGCCCGCGGGCGAAAGAGTTCCTCGATCTGCAGGCCCGACCCGACCTGCAGCAGTCCGACCACGAGTGTGAACTGGTTCAGCACGCGCCCGTAGTCGTGAATGACGGGCGGGATCGGCGGATGGGTGATGAACAGCGCGATGCCGACGAGGCAGGCCCAGATCATCGGGTTGGCGATCAAGGCGCGGACGTATTCGCGAGGCGGCGGCGGCCGGGCGGCGGCATGCCGGGCCAGCACCGCGACGTTGATGATGTTGAGCACCGGGACCATGGCGACGATGGCGACAGAGCACAGTGCGATTCCGATCTCGCCGTAGAGGCTCGCCGCCACCGCGATCCCGACCACGCTGTTCCAGCGGGTCGCTCCCTGGAATACCGACGTGAAGGCGGGGCCGCCGATCTGCAGGCGTTTCATCAGCAGGGGCCGGGTGGCGATCAGCAGGAACGACATCGTGATGATCGACAGGAACAGGGCGGCGCCGACGCCCAAGGCCGGAATCTTGTGCAAGTCGGCGGTCGCCATCGCCTCGATGATCAGGACCGGAAACAGCACGTAATAGGTCAACAGCTCGAGCGGCACCCAATGCGCCTGGTTGCGGATGACAAAGCGGCGAATCAAAAAGCCGGCGATGATGGCCAGGAAGATCGGGATCAGCGCGGTGAGAACGGGTGTCATTGCCGGGATTCGGAAATGCGGGACCAGACGGGATCAGAATGGCGTAAACGACCGCCCTCGCGAGCGGTGCGTCGGGGTGAATAGAACTAACAGGATGCGACTAAAATGCCACACGCGTTCCGTGAAGATTTTGCCGGCTTGCGTGTATCGCCGGGGTGTTTTACCGCCTCTGCTACCGGCACGGTGCCGCACCCGCCAAGGGTGCCGCACCCGTTATGGGTGCCGGGTCGGGCCGACATCCCGCGGCAGGGCCCTCGGGCCTGCCGACCGATCGGCTCATTGGTCGCGGGCGAGGGTGGCGAGGCGGTCCAGCGCGCCCTGAAGGATGTAGGCGGCGGCATGCTGGTCGATGACCGCCTTCCGCTTGGCGCGGGAGACATCGGCCGCAATCAGGTCGCGCTCGACGGCGGCCGTCGACAGGCGCTCGTCCCACAGCGCGATCGGCAGCTCGGTCAACCGGGAGAAGTTGCGGGCAAACGCCCGGGCCGATTGCGCCCGTGGCCCCTCGCTGCCGTCCATGTTGATCGGCAGTCCGAGCACGAAGCCGACCGCGCGCCGCTCGCCGGCCAGCACCAGGACCCGTTGGGCGTCGGCCGTGAACGCCTTGCGCGCCACGGTTTCGACGCCGGTCGCGAGCCGACGGTCGGGGTCGCAGACCGCCACCCCGATGGTCTTGGTGCCGAGGTCGAGGCCGATGAGGGCCCCGCGTGGCGCCAAGTGCCGGGCGATATCGCCAAGGGAGCCGACGGCGGCGGTCATGGCGTGTGCGACAATCGGCCGGTATCGGTCGACGGGGCGATGGCGATGATGTAACCCGACCCTCCGCCACCGACGTCACGTCCTGGAGAACATCCCATGCAAATCACCTGGTATGGCCACGCCGCTTTCCGTCTCGACTTCGGCGGAAAGGCCGTCCTGATCGATCCGTTTTTCACCGGCAATCCGGCCTTCGTGTCCGATAAGGCGGCTGCGATCAAGGGGGTATCGAACATCGTGCTGACGCACGGCCACGACGACCATGCCGGCGACGTGGTCGCCATCGCCAAGGCCAACGACGCGACCGTCACCGCCACCTTCGAGCTGGGGTCCTGGCTGGTGTCCAAGGGCCTGGAAAAGTTCAACCCCATGAACACCGGCGGCACCACCGACCTGGGCGGATTCACCGTCACGCTGGTGCGGGCCGACCATTCTTCCAGCACCATCCAGGACGGCGTGCCGGTCTATCTCGGCAATCCGAACGGGGTCGTCATCAAGGCGCCGGGCGAGCCGACGGTCTATCATTCGGGCGACACCGACATCTTCTCCGACATGGCGTTGATCGCCGAGATCCATCGGCCGAAAGTCGCCATCATTCCGATCGGCGACCGTTTCACCATGGGGCCGACCACGGCGGCACTGGCGGTGAAACGCTTCTTGAACGTCGAAACCGTCATCCCGTGTCATTTCGGCACATTCCCGATCATCGATCAGACGCCCGACAAGTTCCTGGCCGAGATGAAAGGGCACGCCACCAAGGTCGTCGTTCCCGAGAAGGGCCAGCCGATCACGGTGTGAACCGTTTCGTGCCGGACCAGCCGGCCGGCGCTTGCCGAAAGTGACGGGGACCGCGGCTCGGCCGCTCCCCGGATGCCGATCATGCGGCACGGCGGTCATGCGGCACAATGAAGCGCGTCGGCCCGCGCCGGATATGGATATTCTTCGGCTGGTCATGAAACTGCCGCCAAGCGTCAGCGTTAGTTCACACGACTGACGTTCTGGAGTTTGTCCGCCGTGTCCGACCACGAAAAGTTCCTGCGATATGCCGACACATGCATGATGCTGGCAAATGAAGGCGGCTTGGCGCCGCACCGCGCCATGCTCCAGCAAATGGCGCAGTCTTGGCGCCGGCTGGCGGCCGAGGAGGAGCGTATCGCCGATCTCATCCGCGAGGTGGACAAGCTGTTCTCGGCGCCCGATGTCGCTGCCGGCGCCAGGATGCGGCCCGAAAACCGGTTGAAGGCGGCCGTGCGCTCGCTGTAGCGCGGGCCGGTGAACGCCCGAACTCTCATCCGCAAAGCACGCACCAACACCGACGATCCTGGGCGGGCGGTTGCACCGGCTCGTCGGGCGGCGCGGTTGTGGCCGCCAACGGCATGGGCTGCGGCGACATGGTTCGGCGGCCGCCCGATGGCTGAGCGATAGCCCGCACTGTCACCCAAACGCACTGGAACCGGCTCCTCGCACATCGCGTTGTGGAGCGAGAGGAAGGCGTGCCCGCGCATCGCGCGTAAAGGGAATTTCATGTCCGACAACGCCGAGGACCTTTTCTTCCGGCCCGCCCGTTCGGGCGGCCGAAGGCGACCGGGGCTGTGGAAGAACTGGGCGCTCCACGCCGGCGTGGTTGGGGTCGTGGTGCTGATCGCGGCAAATTCTCTCCCCCTGCTGGTGGCGGGGCAGGACGCACACGAGTCTCCGGAGGTTGTGACCGTCAGCGCCCGCATGGTGCTGCCGGGTGCCGCGCCGCCGCCGGCCGCTGTCGCCGCTGTCGTGTTGCCGACGGCGGGCGCGAAGCAGGCTGCGCCTCCGGTCGAGGGACGGGTTGCCGGGCACGCGGCACCCCTCCGGCAGCCGGAGCCGTCCCCGCCGGCGCCCCCTGCGGCCGATCGGTCGTCGATGACCGGGACCCCGGCCACACCCGCTCCGGCGTACGAACCCTCGGAGCGCGAACTGACGTTCAAGCACGGCTACCAACAGCGGCAAGCCGCGCTGGGACGGTCGGGGGAAAACCCGCCTGCGTCGAAACCGAAGGCGCCCGACACGCAAAAGGCCGCCCAGGCCAAACTCCGGAAGGACGGCGTGCGGTCCGACGGCCGCAGGGTGGCGGTTCAGCGGGTCTACCGGGGCTACGCTGCCCGGGACTACGTCGCCGACGCCGGCTGGCAATCCGGCTGGGGCCGCTTCCGCGCGGCCGACAATCGTTCGGCCCGGCCGGTATTTGCCGGATCCTACGGCGAGCGACGCGGCTGGTTCTGGTAGCGGTCGTTCAGCAGGCGGCGGTCGCGTCGGCGAAGGGGGAGTCGACGGTGGTGGCGGGAGTGCTGGCGGATCGGCTGTACGCCATCCTCCGGGCATGGAACTCGAGCACGCGTTTCGCGGTCGGCAGCTTGAGCCGGTCGAAGCTGGCGAGCGCCTGCTCGAGATCGGAATTCGACATGCCGCGGCCGGCGGTCTGCATCAGCAGGATGGACTTGGTGGTGGTGCGCGAGCAGCCCGCGACCTTGGCGAGGATCAGCACCATGTCGGCCCGCGGGTCGAGCAGGGCGCGTTCCACCAGCTCGATCGGCAGGCGCCCGAACAAGGCCAGTGCGATCGCCGTCTTTTCGAAGTCCTGCATCCGGGCGTGCATGTGGACGTCGGCCTCGCTTGGCTGGCGAGTCTTGTAGCGTTGTCTCGCGGCGCGTTTCGCCTGGGCGTGTTCTTCCGACGCGTTGCGTACGTCGCGGCTAATGTGCCCGGAAATGGTCGCCACGGTGTCGCGGATCAACTCGGCGGCCTGCGGATTGGCGGAAATGAGCTTGGCGCGCACCGCCGCCGAGGCGTTTTCCAGGATCATCAGGAAGTGATGGCGTGGAATGTCGGTGCGCCCGCCGACCGTGTGCGTCAACGCATCGTCGCCCTTGGCGCGCTCGACCAGCCGATCGAAACCCGAAAGGGAGAATTGGGCGCCGTGGTTGCCGGCCACCGACTGCACCACGCCGTCGTTGCCCCGGTCGACCAGCACGTCGGTAACCGCCTCGCTCAGGGTCGCGCGCTGCGAGATGGCGAGGAGGTGTCGCTGGCTCATGACCTTCGCGTTGGCGACCAGGTCGGCGTCGGTCAGCTGCGGCGACGAGGCCAGAACCGGCGCGGCGACCTCGATCGCCTGGTCGAATGCCAGCGCCCGGACGATTTTCGGCGGCGCGTTGCTCAGCGGTGCCAGCGTGTGCGACAAGCGAACACGCGCTTCCTGCTCGATCTGGTCGGCCAGCCGCAGCAGGACGTCGTCGAATACCGCGATCTGGTTGCTGGAGTAACGGCTCGAACCGGCAACGAACAGGTCGCTGACCCGCCGCAGGACCAACAGCCGCCGCTGTTCGGTGCCGGTGGCAATGGCATCTTCCAGTTCGTCGAGCAGCGAAGAAATTTCGATCATGGCGCCGGATTGATCGCAAAAGGCCGGTCGATCTGACCCCGGAACGGCGGGTGGCCGCGGGCGGGGTTCGCAGTCCCCATTACACCACAGGCATGAACGATCCTTTGCCGCCGCCGTGGCCGGACCGAGGCGAATTCGATTCAAATGCCGGGAATCGGTTGCCCGGCAC
>JAVBUK010000539.1:0-4173 GCA_031555345.1 Xanthobacteraceae bacterium
CGGCCTCGAATGCCAGTTCCTCCTGAGACAGACCAGCAGCCTTGCGAGCCCGTTTCACGGTCTCCGCCACCACCCGGATGATGCCCGTCTCATCTTCCATACCGATGAGAGGGCCGCTATGATGACTATTGGTCTACGGACTATAGATCCCATTTTGGCCATATCCCGTAAGCGCATGCAAACCGAACCGCCTCGATACGCACCCGTGACCGATGGAGGTTCCGCCGATGGATGAAGTAGTCAGAAGGTCAATGGACATAATTGCGGACTATGGCGAGTATCTTGAACAGCATCCTGTCTCCGTGGAAGTCGTGGACGAGACCGCTCTGCCACATAAGAAGACAGTCATTCTCGACGCCATTTGCATAGGTCTTCTGACCCAGCCAAACACGGAGCTACGTGAAGCACTGATCTCGACGGCTTTGAGGCTTGCAAACTTCCAACCCAACATCGGAAAGAAGCCACTTTGCCCGTTGGGATTTGACCCCGCCAGCCTTGAAATGAGCAACCTCAGTCCGGAAGAGCTAATGAACAAGTTTGATTGCGGGATAGAAGCGAGGGCACGCTATGAGGCTCAAAGGCCCGATATTCAAAAAGAGGTGCTTGAGATCGGGGATCGGATAAGAAAAGCGAACCGAGCGTTCAATGAGATGCGAGCAAAGCACCAAGGTTAGCCCTTTACCCTGACCGCACCCGAGTTCCAGCGCAGACCGCTCAAATCAACTTGGGCCGAAATTCTATCCAACGCCCGGACCAATGGCCTCAACGACATCCCCCGGCCATACGTCCGCCCTACGCCGCCATTGCCCGCGTGCCCTGTAAGCGCGTCGTGAATCTCTTCCGGAAGCTCGGCGTCACGCGTCATCCGCTTGAACGTATGCCGGAACGAATGGAAGACCTTGGCGCTGTCGACGACGCCGCACTTCTCGCGCAGATACCGCCCGAACCATTTCGACCAGGCCGCCGATCGCTGCCGCCCGCTACCGGATTTCACGTCGGGCCACAGACTGCCTTCAGGGCCGGCACCCTGATCAATCAGAAGCTGTCGGTAGCGCAGCAAACCGATGCGGACCAGTTCCTGATGCGCCGGAACGCAGCGGATCGAGGAGGCCGTCTTCGTGCTGCGCCCGCCGCTCCGATCGACGTTGAAGTACCATCGGCCGGTTTCCTCGTCCTGGTTCAAGTCGCAAATGCGAAGCTGGGCGATCTCATCCAACCGCATGCCCGAGAGCAGGCCGATGAGGGGAAACCAGAATGCCGCCTCACCACCACCGCCCGCCGACCGCGCACCATCGGCGTAGACCGGCGAAGCGAAGATGGCTTGGAGATCGCTCTTGCCGAACAAGACACGGCCCGGTTCGCCTTCGCGGACGGCAAACCGGATGCCCCTGCCGAAGGCATTCACAAAGCCCGGGGCCTTGTCGAGAAAACCGTCCCGCTCCGCCTGGGAGATGATCGCACCAAGCAGCGTCAGAAGCTTGTTCACGGTGGTGGCACTTCGGGGTTGATAGCCCGACAAATCCTGCTCCAGCAGCCGCGGCAAGGACAGCGAACGCGACTTCCGGGGCAACGCCCGAGGCACCTTCGCAATCGCATCTCTGTACTGCCGAGCCTTCTCACGCGTGATCTCCCCGAGCAGAAGATCGCCGTGCAGTTCCCGGAAATACCGGACGGCCTGGTCCGCCTCGACCACGGTATTGGTGTTCGGCTTCTTTGCGCCTTTGGCCGCGCCGCCTTGCTTCCAAACGTCAAAAGCGGCCGACAGCTTTGGCCCCAGGTCGGCGCTGGGCTGCGGCGTCGGCACGATTTCCCCACGTTGCCGTGCCCTCATTTCGTCATAGGCCCTGACATGCGCCCGGAGAACCGCGAGCCCAGCCTTGCGGAAATCCGGTGATGACCGGTCGGACGCGACGCCTGCTCGCCTCAACGCGATCTGCGTTTCCGCGTCGACGACGGACGGATCACTTCGTGCCAGGGCCTCGCGGTAATCACCCTCAAGCTCCGCGAGCAAGTCGCCGTATGCCAGAAAATGATCCGTCGCCATGCCCTTTGCAGACGACAGCGGCAACACTTTTGCCATGGCCTGCGGGACGGGGGGCTCCAGGAGAGGCCATAGTGCTCGATCCGCCGGCCGTTGGAGGTGGCGGCGATCGTCGCCCTCCTCTCGCTCAGCGTCGTCAGCGGCAAGCAAGTCAGCCAGAACATCCGCCTCGATGGCGCGCAGATCCGCGTCACTCAACTGACGGATCGTTCCACCGGATTGGAGAGCCAGCACCGCATCCTCGAAAAGGCGGCCTGCCTTCAGGGCCTCGCGGTGGTCCAGTCGCTTTGCCTCCCGCACCTCCTTGGTGCCGAGCGAGCGCACCAGCTCGCGCTTGAAGCAGCCGGTCTTGGGGTTGATGAGGTCACCGAATGCGGTGCGCATCCGAGCCGGAGCAGGCCTGCCGGCCAGGGCCTCGGGAAGCCGTCTGCGAAACTCGTAAGTCCCCGACGCGCGACGCTGCATGTAGCTCAAAGCCGCCATTGTGGACCACCCTTGTGGGCTACGGTTGTGTAGCACGGTGGTCCGAGCAAGCTATTGAATAGCTAGCACTATCGTCTTTTCAAGGGCTTAGTTGCTGAATGGCGCTCCCTAGGGGACTCGAACCCCTGTTTTCGCCGTGAGAGGGCGACGTCCTGGACCGCTAGACGAAGGGAGCGCGACGCGCTTCACATATCCTTGAACGACAGGGTGCGCAAGCCACCGTTTCGCAGGCCGGCGCCCGGCCTGGGAACCGGGACGCTGGTGCCACACCCCGCTCGCCGTCCCGCTTGCCGCCCCTGGCCCTGCCGGGTCGATGGCGCCACCCCGTTGGCGCCACTATGGCCCCGCCCCTCAGGGCTCGGTCGCGAAGCGCAGGCGGCCGGCCGGCCGCAGGGTCGTCAGATCGAACGTGCGGATCTCGGTGGTGCCACCCGCCTCCAAGGTCACGACCAGACGGTCGCCGGCCGCGGTCGCCGACACCACCCGGGCGCCCTGTGGCACCAGCGCCGTCACCTCGGGCGCGCCACGGCTTCCCTCGCCCTTGAAAACACGATAGCCGATCACCCCGAGGACCGCCGCCACGCCGACGATCATGATCGCCACCGACAGCTGCATCAGCCGGCGCATCCGGGCGACCAGGCGGGCCTGCGCGGGATCGAGCGGCGGGGCGTCGGGGTTGTCGGGGGCATCGCGGGTGTTCGGTGTGTGATTCATGGCGGCAACAGGTGAACCGATCGAAATCGTGGTCGCGGCGGACGCCGCCGGCGAGCGGCTCGACCGCATGCTCGCCGCCCGGCTCGCCGCCTCGGCGCTGTCGCGATCGCGGCTGAAAGCCCTGATCCTGGCCGGCCACGTCGCCATCGGCGGCCGCACGATCTGCGATCCGGGCCACCGCGTCAATGCGGGCGACGCCGTCGCAATCTCGGTCCCGGCCCCGACGCCGGCGGAGCCGGCGGGCGAGGCCATTCCGCTGTCGATCCTGCATGAGGACGCCGATATCATCGTGATCGACAAGCCGCGCGGCCTGGTGGTCCACCCCGGCGCCGGCAACCCCGGCGGTACGCTGGTGAACGCCTTGATCGCCCATTGCGGCGCCAGCCTGTCGGGCATCGGCGGGGTGCTGCGACCCGGCATCGTCCATCGACTCGACAAAGACACGACCGGTGTCCTGGTGGCAGCCAAAAACGACCGGGCCCACCAGGCGCTGGCCGTCCAGTTCGCCGACCACGGCCGCACCGGCCCGCTGGAACGAGGCTATCTGGCGCTGTGTTGGGGGGCCCCGGCGCGCCCGCGCGGCACGGTCGACAAGCCGATCGACCGCCATCCCCATGCCCGCGACAAGATGGCGATCCGCCCGGGAGGCCGTGAAGCCATCACCCACTGGGAGATTCTGGAGCGCTACCAAGCCGGCAAAGCGCCGGTGGCCAGCCTGATCGCCTGCCGACTCGAAACCGGGCGGACCCACCAGATCAGGGTGCATCTTGCGGCAATCGGTCACCCCCTGATGGGCGACGACGTCTACGGGTCGGGGTTCCGGACCAAGGCCGCCCTGCTGCCGCTGCCGGCGCAAACCGCCCTGCGGGCCCTTGGCAGGCAAGCGCTTCATGCCTATCTGTTGATCATCGAACATCCCACAACCGGAGAACGGT
>JAVBUK010000417.1:0-10822 GCA_031555345.1 Xanthobacteraceae bacterium
AGCCGGCGATCGAGGCTTGACGAAACACGGCCGGTCTCGCGGAACGGATCCGTCGGAGTCCGCGTCACCCGTGGTGGTGCACCGGCGTGCTCGCAACGATGAAATCGGTGATCCGCGGCACGATCTCTTCGCGGAACCGCGATCCGTTGAAGACGCCATAGTGGCCGACACCGGGCTGCAGCCAGTGACGTCGGCGCTGCGCCGGGACGTTCGGGCACAGCCCATGCGCGGCCTCGGTCTGGCCGACGCCCGAAATGTCGTCGTGTTCACCCTCGACGGTCATCAGTGCGACGCGACGGATCGCCGACGGGTCGATCCGTCGCCGACGGTGGACCATCTCCCCTCTGGGCAGCGCGTGGCGCACGAAGACGGTCTCGACGGTCTGCAGGTAGAATTCGGCCGCCAGGTCCATGACGGCGAGATACTCGTCGTAGAACTCCCGATGTTTCCGCGCGGAATCACCGTCGCCCTTGATCAGGTGCTGGAACAACCGATGATGTGCCTCGATGTGCCGATCGAGGTTCATGCCGACGAAGCCGTTGAGCTGAAGAAACCCAGGATAGACGTCGCGCATGTATCCCGGATGCGGAAACGGAACCTTGGTGATGACGTGGCGACGGAACCATTCGACGCCGCGCCGCTGGGCCAGGTGGTTGACGGCGGTCGGTGCCACGCGGGTATCGATCGGCCCGCCGATCAGAATCATCGAACGCGGCACACAGGCGTCGTCGGCCGCCTCCATGAGGGCGACGGCGGCGAGCACCGGCACGGACGGCTGGCAGACCCCCAGGACATGCACGTCGCCGCCGAGGAACCGTAGGATCGACACGACGTAGTCGATGTAGTCGTCGAGATCGAACCTCCCGGCCGACAGCGGCACCATCCGGGCATCGGTCCAGTCGGTGATGAACACGTCGTGGTGCGGCAGGAAGGCCTCGACCGTGCCGCGCAAAAGGGTCGCGTAGTGACCGGACATCGGCGCCACGATCAGGACGCGGGGATGCGGCTGCGGCGGGGGGCGGTCGAACAGCCTCTCGAAATGCAGAAGCCGGCAGAACGGGCGCTCCCAGACCGGCTGGATGGTGACCGGCACCGGACGGCCCTGCACGACGGTCTGGCCGATGCCCCAGTCCGGCCGGCCATAGCGGCGGGTCGACCGCTCGAACAGTTCGCAAGCCGCCGCGATCGATTTGCCGAACGTCGTCGCCGACCACGGGTTGAGGGGACTTTTGAAACAGCGCCGCGTGGCATCCGCCACGGCGCGCGGCGGATCGAGCGCGGCGTGGGACATCTCATAGAGCCAGTACATCGGCGACGACAGCGCCAACCCGCCATCGCCGGCCCCCGCCGACGCTCCGCCACACTCGCCGATCGGCATCGAACCCCTGCCTTCTCCGTCTGGTTGCGTCCGGTGAGTGTGTCGCGCGTCCGTCGTAACGTCAATCAGGGGCATGATATCTCGTGACTTTTCCCAATATCCGATCCGCCCCATCCGGGCTCGAGGGCGGTCCGATCTCGGCTCCGTCCATGGGATTCGGTCGCGGCACTCGAACCAGGCCGCCCTCCGCCGGTCACCGCCTGATCAAGCGGACGGCGTGAGGTCGGTGACAACCCGCCAGATCCCGAAATGTTCAAAAGCCGGCCTATTCCCCGCTCTGCAGCAGCGATCCGTTCCGCCGCGCACTCTTGAGCAGGGCCAGAAAGGCCGCCACTGCGCCACCGAACCAGAGCCCGTTGAGCGCCAGCGCCTGCAGCATCAGGTCGACCCGAAACACATGGCCGATCAGCACCGCGCGCATACCCTCGAACACATAGGTCGGCGGCAGCATCCAGGCGACCCACTGCAGCCACCACGGCAGCGTCGCCACCGGGTAGTAGACGCAGGTGAGCGGCAGCAGCACGAACATGACGGTCCAGGCGAGGTTTTCCGCACCGAGGCCGTTGCGCAGCACCAGCCCGGAGACGACGATTCCGACCGCCCAGCCGGTGAGCATGAGATTGGCGAAGAACGCCGCCAGCACCAGCCCCAGCGCGTAGAGATTGAAGTCAAAGAACGCGACCGCGAGCAGGGTGACCGGCACCATGCCGATCGCCAGCCGCACCAAGCTCATCACCATCAGCGCGATGACCAGTTCGATCGGCTTGAGCGGACTCATCATCAGGTTGGCCAGGTTGCGCGACCACATCTCCTCGAGAAACGAGATCGAGAAACCGAGCTGACCGCGGAACAGGATGTCCCACAGCAGCACGGCGCCGATGAACGTGCCTCCGGCACGGGCGAAAAAGCCGGCGTTCTGGCCGATGTAGGTCTGCAGGAATCCCCACATCAGCATCTGCACCGCCGGCCAGTAGATCAGTTCGAGCAGCCGCGGCCAGGACGAGCGCAGCAGGTACCAGTAGCGCAACGCCATCGCGCCGATGCGGCGCGTCGAGATGCCGCTCCCGCCTTCCGCCCGGGCATGGGGCGCGATGCCGACCGGATCGTTCATGGAGCGGCCTCGCCCCCCGACCGCCCCCGGGCGACGTCGAGAAACACCTGTTCGAGCGTGTCGCGTCCGTACCGCGCCAACAGCCGGTCCGGCGTATCGTCGTCCTCGATCCGGCCTTTCTTCATGATGATGACACGTTCGCACAACCGCTCGACCTCGGGCATGTTGTGCGAGGCGAGCAGCACCGTCGCGCCGCGCTCCCGGCGGTAGCACTCCAGCCGGCCCCGCACCCAGTCCGCGGTGTCGGGGTCGAGCGAAGCGGTCGGTTCGTCGAGCAGCAGGACCTCGGGGCGATTGAGCAGCGCCTTGGCCAGCGACACGCGCGTTTTCTGCCCGGCCGACAGCTTGCCGCTGGGGCGGTCGAGCAGATCGACCAGGTCGAGTTCCTCGGCCAGGACGCGGATACGGGCGTGCACATCCTCGACCCCGTACAGGCGAGCGAACACCGTCAGGTTCTGCCGCACCGTCAGCCGCATCGGCATTTCCACATAAGGGCTTTCGAAGTTCATCCGGTGCAGGACGCGGTGGCGCTGCCGCGGCATCTCGGCCCCCAGCACGCCCACCGTGCCGGCCGTCGGCTCGACCAGCCCCATGATCATCGCGATCGTGGTGGTCTTGCCGGCACCGTTGCCGCCGAGCAGAGCGGTAACCGTGCCCGGCCTCAGCGCGAACGAAATGCCGCCGACCGCGGTGCCGCCCTTATAGACCTTGACCAGGCGGTCGACCACGATGGCGGAAGAGCAATGGGAGGCGGGATTCGGAACCATGTCTCGCTGCGCGCAAACGTCACATTTGGCGCTTGCGGTGCGGGGAGGCAAGAGCCTGCCGACGGGATATGATGGTCATGCGAACACAATCCGCCGGGCGACCACACGGCGACGCCTACCAGATGGCGCAGGATCCGGCGACGGCTTCGATGCAGAATCGACCTCTCACGCCTCTGTCCCAACGGCCGCGCAGCATCCGGGTCGATACGCTGGTGCGCCTGCGATGGCTCGCGGTGTTCGGGCAGACGCTGTCGGTGCTGCTGGTCAGCGACGGGTTCGGGTTCAACCTGCCGATCTGGCCATGCCTCTCGGTCATCGCGCTCTACGCCTGGGTCAACGTGGCGCTGCGGGCGCGGTTGCGCGCCCATCAACGCCTCGAGGTCGAGCGCGCAGCCTGGCTGCTCGGCTTCGACGTCGCCGAACTCAGCGCCCTGCTGTTCCTCACCGGCGGGTTGGCGAACCCGTTCGCGTTCATGTTCGTCTGCCCGGTCCTGATCGCGGCGACGATCCTGCCGGCGCGGCTGACCGCCATGCTCGCCGCCTTCGCGATCGCCTGCGCCACCCTGCTGTTGTTCTTCCACTACCCGCTGCCCTGGTCGGCCGACGCTCCGCTGCGGCTGCCGGCGCTGTACCTGGCCGGCGTATGGCTGGCGATCGTGCTGGCGATCGCCTACACCAGCGCCTACGCCTGGATGATCATGAAGGAATCGCGTCAGCTCGCCGAAGCCCTGGCGGCGACCGAGATCGTGCTGACCCGCGAGCGCCATCTCACCAAGCTCGACGGCCTGGCGGCGGCGGCCGCGCACGAGCTCGGCACTCCGCTCTCCACCATCGCACTGGTCGCCAAGGAACTCGAACGCGAACTCGACCCGTCCTCGCCGCTGATCGAGGACGCGCGGCTGCTGCGCGCGCAGGCCCAACGCTGCGGCGACATTCTCGGCAAGCTGTCCCACTTGCCGGCGCCCGGCGAACCGTTCGAACTGATGGCGATCTCGGCGCTGATCGAAGAGGTGGTGGCACCCCATCGCGACTTCGGCGGCACCATTCATGTCACGCTGCCTCCCGACCGGACCAACGAACCGGTCGGGCGGCGCAACCCGGCAACCCTGTACGGCCTCGGCAATCTGGTGGAGAACGCCGTCGATTTCGCGCGTGAGCGGGTCGATGTCTGGGCGCAGTGGAACGACGAGACCGTGGTGGTGATCGTCGGCGACGACGGCCCCGGCTTCCCCCCCGAGATCAAGGATCGGATCGGCGAACCCTATGTCACCGCCCCGCACCGGCGCCGGATGCGCGGCGATCTGCCGGGGCTGGGACTGGGGTTTTTCATCGCCAAGACGCTCCTCGAGCGCTCGGGCGCCAAGCTGACGCCGGAGAACCGGCCGTTTCCGCAGCGCGGCGCCGTCATCCGGGTGCGTTGGCGCCGTGACGACTTCGAGCACGCGGTGGAGGACGACCTCTGACATACCACCGGCGCGATCACGCCGCTGGCGGCGGACGACGCATTCGCTCAAGCGCCGAAATCGCCCGCCGCGATCGAGCCCGTGCAAGCCCGTTCGCCGAACCCGACCGAGATCCGGGCGACGAATCAGGCGGATTTTGTATGGGACCGCGAGGCCCGAAGCGATTATTCTGAAATCCTAACATGGCCGCGCCGGGTTGGGTAGCCGGACCGTTGGCCAGGCCGTTGGGGCGGCGTAGAATGCGAGGTGGCAACCGATGGAGCTGCGAGATTCGATGGCCGACGCCAGTGCGCTCACGGGGGAGCGGACCCTGATCATCGTCGAGGACGACAAGTCCTTCCTGCAGCGGCTGGCCCGCGCGATGGAAGGGCGCGGCTTCGCCGTCGCGACGGCGGAGACCGTCGCCGAGGGGCTGCGCCAGGTCGAAAGGGCACCCCCTGCCTACGCCGTGGTCGACATGCGGCTCGGCGACGGCAGCGGTCTCGACGTCATTTCCGCCCTCAAGAAGCGCCGCCCCGACGCTCGCGCCATCGTCCTGACCGGCTACGGCAACATCGCCACCGCGGTCACCGCGGTGAAACTCGGCGCGGTCGACTACCTGTCGAAGCCGGCCGACGCCGACGACGTCATCGCGGCGCTGCTGGCGCTCGAGGGCCACAAGGTCCAGCCGCCGGAAAACCCGATGTCGGCCGATCGCGTGCGTTGGGAGCACATCCAGCGCATTTACGAGTTGTGCGGACGCAACGTGTCGGAGACGGCGCGCCGGCTCAACATGCATCGCCGCACGCTGCAGCGCATCCTGGCGAAACGCGCGCCGAAATAGCGCGTCGCAGAACCGGACATCGGAGGCCATCCGCTCGACCAAACCCGACGGATCCGTTCCACGGTTCGGTCGGGTTCCGCGTCACAGGAAGTCGCCGTAGGGACCCTGCGGATCGGCGAGGGACTGCAGGCGCAACGCCGCCGCACGCGCGAACGCCAGCGTCACGCTCTTGCGGGTCGCGGCGTGCAGCCGGTGTTCCGGCGCCGGGCGGATCAGTTCGGCCCCGTAGCCGTCGGCGACGATCAGCCCGGCCTGCATCGGGAAGATGTCCGGCGGCACGTGCGGCGCCGTGGCGAACAACAACCGGTCGCAATGCATGCGGTAGTCGGGCCATTTCTGGTCGACACGAAAATCCTCGATCGACGACTTGATCTCGACGATCCAGATCTCGCCGTCGCGCCCCACCGCCACCAGATCGGCACGCCGGCCGGACGCCAGCGGCAGCTCGCACACGCAGGAAAGCCCGAGCGACAGCAGCAGGCGCTGGGTCCCGCGCGACACCATCAGCGCGGTCTGCGACTGGCGCCCGTCGACCGGCACCGGTCTGGTCGGCGGATCGGTCATGCCGGGCCGCGATCGGCGTGAGCACGCTCGGGAAACGCCCGCGCGAGCGCGGCCGCATCCGCGGCGATCACGCCACGTTCGGTGATCAGGCCGCCGACCAGCCGTGCCGGGGTCACGTCGAAGGCGTAGTTGGCGACCGGCGAGCCCTCGGGAACGATGCGGATGGTCTCGATCCGCCCGTCGGCGGTGCGGCCGGTCATGGTGGCGACCTCCTCCGGCCCGCGCTGCTCGATCGGAATTTCGGCAAGGCCGTCGGCGACCGCGAAGTCGATCGTCGGCGAGGGCAGCGCCACGTAGAACGGAATGCCGTTGTCGCGCGCCGCCAGCGCCTTGAGATAGGTGCCGATCTTGTTGCAGACGTCGCCGTTCGCCGCCACCCGGTCGGTGCCGACGATGACCATGTCGACCAGGCCGTGCTGCATCAGGTGGCCGCCGGTGTTGTCGGCGATGACGTGATGGGCGATCCCGTGCTGGTTGAGCTCCCAGGCGGTGAGCGAGGCCCCCTGGTTCCGCGGCCGCGTCTCGTCGGCCCACACATGCACGGGAAGCATCGCCTCCTGCGCCATGTAGATCGGCGCCGTCGCCGTGCCCCAATCGACGGTGGCGAGCCAGCCGGCGTTGCAGTGGGTGAGGATGTTGACGGGTGCGCCCGCCTTTCGGGCCGCCAGCGTCTCGATCAGGCGGAGACCATGCCGGCCGATCGCCTGGTTGATGACGACGTCTTCCTCGCAGATCTCGGCGGCCCGTCGATAGGCGGCGTCGACGCGCTGCGCCGGCGGCAGGGGGCGGACCGTTGCGGCGATCTGGTCGAGCGCCCAGCGCAGATTGATGGCGGTCGGCCGCGTCGCGGCGAGCGTGGCGGTGGCGTGAGCGAACGCGGCATCACCGGCATCGGCCCGCAGCGCCAGACACAGGCCGTAGGCGGCGGCGGCCCCGATCAGCGGAGCGCCGCGGACGATCATGGTCCGGATCGCCCGCGCCGCATCGGCGAGGGTTTCCAGCCGCACGGTGACAAAACGATGCGGCAACCGGGTCTGATCGATGACGCCCACCGCCCAGCCGTCCGGCTCGAGCCAGATCGTGCGCCTGTGGGTGCCGTCGACCTTCATGGGACGCGTTCCTGTGCGGTTGCCTTCGGGCCATCGACCTCGTGAGCGGCGGACGGCAACCTTCCAGCGCCGACGATCCTGATTTCGTTTCAACCCTATATCAGGCGCCCGTTGCCGTCTGCAAAGACGTCTGCAACGACAGGTGTCGTCGGCACAGGCGTATCCGGTGGCGGCAAGCCCACGCAAGCCGGAATATCGCCCCCAACAGGTCCCTGCCCCGCCGCATTTCCGGCCTCGCTGCGCCGCGAGCGGTTGGTTGATGACGCACCGACGGGATGGCTTTGGCCAAGAGGGCTTTGGCCAAGAGGGCGTTGGCCAAGCGGGAAGCACGACAGCCCGGCCGCTCCGGCACGGCGCCGTGAACACGTCCGCATTCTGGTCGCCGATGCAACGACCGAACGCCTCGGGCCGTGTACCCGGTCCTGGCGTGAGGTCCGGTGAGGGGGGTGGTGTGTCGCGTCGGCCCCCTCACCGCCTATCGGGTGCCGGCCGGATTTCAATTCCGGCGGCGCGCCGCCCGCCCCCCACTGGCGCGCTCCGTATCGGACCCGGGACAGCGGCCCGCGATCGTGCTAGTCTTGCCGGGTGCTCAAGCGCGAGATTTTCCCGATCGAACGGATTTACGTGCCGGTGAAGCGCCGTGCGACGCTGGACCCGCGGCGCGCGCACGATCTTGCCGAAAGCATCCTGAGCGAAGGCCAGAAGGTGCCGATACTGGTGCGGGACGACGGCAGCCGGCTGGTGCTGGTCGAAGGCCTCCATCGGCTGGAGGCGTGCAAGTTGCTGGGCGAGACCACGATCATCGGCCACCTGGTCGACGCCCGCAAACACTGACCGGCGCACGCCTGCGCTCGCCATGCGGGCACAGAAATCCGTCTCAACCCGCGATCCAGCCGGCGACGGCAGGCAACCCATGCGCCTGCCGCGAACAGCTGCAGCGCCGCGACCATGGCCTGCCCGGATCCCGTAGCGTAAGCTCGGGTCTCATCCCTTGCGTCCGCAGACGACCCCCGGCAAGCGAAACCTCGCAAGCGCAACCAACAAGGCGAAACCCGGCCCTTGTCTCCCGACCTTTTCTTCATGGTGTCGCTGGCCGCCAAGATGGCGGTCACCGCGCTGTTGCTGGTGATCGCCACCTTCGCCGCCGAGCGGACGAGGCCGGTGGTCGGCGCCATGATCGCAACGCTGCCGATCCAGTGCGGCCTCTCCTATGCGTTTCTGGCGCTGGACCACACCGATGGCTTCATCGCCGCAGCGGTGCTGGTGACCCTGGCGGGCGGCGCGCCGACCTGCGCGTTCGTGCTGGTCTACATCTTCCTGGCGCAACGATATGGGCTGGCCGTCAGCGTCGTGCCGGCGATGGCGGCCTGGATCGGGCTGATGGTCGCCGTTCGCGCGGTCGACTGGACGGTGACGAGCGCGGTCCTGGTGAACGTGGTGGCGTTTGGTTGTTGCCTGCCCCTCAGCCACCGATTTCGCCATGCGCCGATCCCGCCGGTATTCCGACGTTGGTACGACGTTCCGATGCGAGCCGCCATGGTGGCGACCCTGGTCGCGACCGTCATCATTCTCAGCCGGCAGGTCGGACCGGCGCTGACCGGTATGGTGGTGGCGTTTCCGGTAGCGCTTCTCAGCCTGATGCTGATCCTGCATCCGCGCATGGGAGGCCCGGCGGCCGCCGCGGTGCTCACCAACTGCATGCTGGGGATGATCGGATTCGGGTTGTTCTGCCTCACCTTGCACCTGACGGTGGTGCCGCTCGGGGTGGCCGGCGGCCTGTGCGTGGCCCTGGCGGTCAACCTCGCCAGCAATCTCGGCTTCTGGGCGATGCGCCGCGGACCGATCAAGGCGTGAGCGATGATTTGCCCCACGGCGCCGATGCGCAAGACGCCGGCCCGTTTGTGATACGATCGGTACCCTGAACCGTAACCGCACCGCTTCGGAAGGGCATCATGACCGGCACCGACAACGCCCATGGGTTGATCGCCGTCGACAAGAAGGGCGGAAAGGTCCTGTTTCTCGACCCGGTGAGTTACCGGACCGAACGCGTCCTCGACGGCTTTCCTCCCACCGTCCACGAACTGCTGGTGCTGCCGGCGATCGGCCGCGCCTACGTGCCCATTTTCGGCGACGGGGTGCATGGCCGTAATCCCAATCCCGGCCATCTGTTGTGCGTCATCGACCTGAAGCGGCGCGCCCGGCTCGACGACATCGACCTCGACCCCCTCAGCGCGCCGCACACCCTGCGGGCCGGACCGGACGGGCTGATCTATCTCACCTGCGAGACCGACGCGGTGATCGCGGTGATCGATCCGATCACCGACAAGGTGATCGACACCATCGATTCCGGCACGCCCAACGCCCACCGTCTGGTCATCGCGTCGGACGGCGAACGGCTCTACACCGAGAACGAGGAGGACGCCACGGTGTCGGTGATCGACCTGCCGCGGCGCAAATTCCTGCACACGATCGCCACGCCGCGCCGCCTGGCGGGCATCGCGCTGTCGGGCGACAACCGCACCGTGGTGGCGGTCGACGACGAGCAGCCGACCCTGTTCCTGATCGATCCGGCAAGCCGCGAGGTCGCCAGCATCCGCCTGGAGGGCATCGCCACCCCGGGCCAGATCGTCCGCTACAGCCCCGACTTCACCCGCCTGGCCATCACCTGCCTGAAGAGCGACGCGGTCATCGTCACCGACGCGGCATTCCGCCGCCAGACCGTCGTCGCGGTCGGCCACCAGCCGATGGACCCGACCTTTCGGGGCGGCGAATTGTTCGTCCCCTGCCAGGGCGACGGCACCGTGCACGTGATCGACCTCGAGGCCGGACGGGTGAAGCGACACTTCGATGCCGGCGAGGGTTGCGAAGCGCTGGATTTCTTCTGACCCCTGCGCCCTGCGATCGCCGCCGGGGCCCCCGGCCCGGCCGGCGTGCGACCCATCCGCGCGGCGCCGGCCGAAGGGCCGGCCGCCGGGCGGAGCCGAGCGGACGAAAATTTCGTCGGCCCGGGGCGGCGACGACGGATTCGAGGCGGCGCATTGTCGCCGGGCCCGTTGCCGCGGCGACCCGGTTCGGCTATCAAGGCCCTCGCGTGCGCCCGTAGCTCAGCTGGATAGAGCGTTGCCCTCCGAAGGCAAAGGTCAGAGGTTCGAATCCTCTCGGGCGCGCCATGATTTATCAAATAAATCAGTAACTTAACACGTTGGCAAAATCGCACCTCCGCAATTTGTTCTCTTTTTATTCACGTTACAAAACATACACAAAAAACGCTTTGTCCCGGCAAAATCCCCGCTACCCTCGCGATGTTCGCTGTTCGTCCAGGGGCTCGGGGTGATGACGGAAATCGATGGCGCAATCGACGTGCGCGGTGATGGTCGGATCGTTCTCTACAAGCGACCTGGGCTGAAGAACCCGAAATGGCAGGCACGCATCCGTGTGCCCAATGCCAATCGATACAAAATCGTCACCACCAAGACCGCGAACCTGGTCGAAGCCCAGGTGTTCGCGGGAGTCTGTAAATTGAAGTGTGTCCCTGCAATCACCCTGTAGACTGAGCCCAACGGGCGGGAGATTGCAGATGAAGCTGGACAAGGCGCAGCTGGAGGCG
>JAVBUK010000524.1:0-4436 GCA_031555345.1 Xanthobacteraceae bacterium
GCCGTTCGGGGGCCGGCTGGTCGGAGGGGCGGCTGCCGATCTCCTGCTGGTCGACCTCGCCGCGCTCGACGACCATCCCGTCGACCAGGTGGAGCCGCTCGATCTGCTGTTCGCGCGCGCGACGCGCCGGCACGTCAAGGAGTTGATCGTCGCCGGCCGCACCGTCGTGCGCGACGGCCGCGTGTTGGGCGTCGATGTCGAGGCGGCGCACGCGGAGTTGGCGAAGGCCTACCGCGCGGGCTTGCCCGACCGAAAGCGGCTGCGGCAGAGCCTGCCGTCGCTGGAGTTGGCGATCCGCCGTTTCTATGCGCCGCGATTGGGGTGCTGCTGAGGCGCCGCGCGCCGTCCGCGCGCAAACCCGGATCCGACGTCGTGCCTGCGCGCGGGGCGAGAGTCCGGGTCGTCACGGCGGCGGCGGGCCGCCGTCGCGCCGTTCCTTGGCCCGGATCACATCCATTTGGATATGGTCACGGGCGTGAAGGTCCGCATCCGCTCGATCAAGGCGCGCGGATCGGAGTCGACGATCAACATGTTCTTCTGCTGCGGCGGCAGGAATCCGCGTGCGATCATCGCGTCGACGAACGACAGAAAGGTCTCGAAGAAGCCCGCGATGTCGTACAGGCCGATCGGCTTGCGGTGGCCGTCGAACTGCGCGTCGACCCACATTTCGAGCATCTCTTCGATCGTTCCGACGCCGCCGGGCATGGCGATGAAGCCGTCGGAAATCTCCGCCATGCGGCTCTTGCGCAACGACCGCGTCGCCACGACTTCGGCCACGGTCAGCTTCGCGTACTGTTGTCCCCGGTCGACCAGGTTCTGCGGCAGGACGCCGTGGACCTGCCCACCCGCCTGCACGGCGGCGTCGGCAACCACCTTCATCAGCCCTTTGCTGGTGCCGCCGAACACGGTCACGATCCCGCTCTCGGCGAGCGCCCGTCCGAGCGCGGCCGCGCCATCGGCGTAAGCCGGCGAATCGCCGGAATTCGAGCCGCAGAACACGGCGATCCGCATCTTCACTCCCCTCGATCGTTCCGGTGCGTCGACATGGCGTCGCGGTCCGGCGCCGACCAACCCATGTCGGGCGGCGTCCGTCTGCCGCCATCAGCGGGAACGGGCGACCGTCTTCGTCTGCCTTCGGTCGCGGCCGAAGGCAACAGCGGCACGATACCGGCGGTGCGACGGGGGCGACCACCGGAAGCGCGCCGCTGCAGACACGCAAGCCCGCGTGCGGTCTAATCGAACCGCTGCGCACCGTCGATCGCGGCAATCCCCGCCTTGGTGACCTCGAGGTCTTCCTCGCCGGTCTGCGAACCGACGCCGACGCCGCCGATCGTGATGCCCTCGACGATGACGGGAAGGCCGCCCTTCAGGTTCACCAGCCGGCCGGAGGTCGCATGGGCGAGCCGGAATTCGAGGTCGCCCTGGATGCCGCCGGTCGGACCCCGGCTCGAAGCCGCGGTGGCGGCCTTGCGGATGGCGGATTCGATGCTGAGGATTTTCCCGCCGTCCATGCGGGTGAAAGCCAGCAGGTTGCCGCCGTCGTCGACCACCGCGATGCACTGCGGCTTGCCCATCTGCGTCGCCTTGCGGACGGCGGCGTCGATGATCTTCATGGCGCCGGCATGGGTCAGCCGGAGATGTTTCTGCACGTCCATGATCGTTCTCCCGGTTCGTCTCAGTTCTTCGCCTCGGCGATGACACAGATGAGGTTCGCGCCGGGCGGGCCCTGATGCTCCGCGCCGGCCGAGGCGAGGAACAGCGTGTCGCCGACGACCGACGAAACGATCGCGTGCGCGACCGCCTTGGCCTGGATGCCGCTGAACGGCGCGAGGAAATCGGAGTGCAGCACGTGTCGGCGTCCGCGGACGTCGGTCACGTAATCGGCCCCCGCGTTGACCAGCACGCCGGCGACGCGTTTGCGATCCGCTTGCGTGAGCACGCCATCCTCGAGTTCGAGGCCGGCGGCGGTGAAAGCCTTGCGGGCGCCGACGACGTCGAGTTGGTCCCGCATCAATCCGCGCGCCGCGACCAGCCGTCCCGGAACGCCTTCCGCGTTGCCGAGCACCATGACGCGGCAGGCGACCTGCTCGCCGCCCGCCGACGTCGATGCGACCGACGAGTAGTAGTCTTTCGCGACGTTGATCATCCCGTCCTTCAGCTTGGATCGCTCGACCTCGCCGGTCGCCACCGCGACACCGAGCGCGCACGCGCCCTTCGCCAGCGACGAGGCGACCGCCGGATTCCCGGCGACCACCTTCTGACCGCGCTTCTCGGCGTCGGCCTGGCGGGCCGGAGTCATCGCCGGGCACTTGACTTCCACGCATTCGACCTGTGCCGGATCGGTGATGCCGGCGTCGGCCATCGCCCGTCGGACCGTCTCGGCGACGAGATCCACCTGGACCATCGTGCCGTACTCTTCCGGCTTGAGTTCGCGCGAGCTGGCGACCCCGATCACCAGCCGCTTGCCGTTCGCGGCCGGCGCCTGCGACGGCTGATTGACGAACAAGTAGATGTGCGGCGACATGATCCCACCGACGCCGCCGATCATCATCATCGGAATGGTGTCGAACACCTCCTGGCGCGAGATGCCGAGCCGTTCGGACAGCAGGTTCTGCATCGCCAGCGTGGCATAGCCGCGGCAGTAGGGATCGCCCTCGGTCTGCGCCATGATGGCGACCACGTGCGCGGGGTCGACCTCTTTGCGATCGAACAAGGCGGCGACCTGCGACACGTCACCGGGCGAGCTCATCGGCACGCAAATCACCCGCGATTCAAGTTCTCGGCGTTTGGACATGAGGTTACCTCTTTGCGGTCGCGCTGTCCCGCGCGCCTCGCCCCCGAGTGGCGCGAGGCGGGCGTCGCGTGTTGGCGAAAAAACCCGGAAGCCAGCGAATAATCGATAAACACGATAAAAAGCGCTAGGTCAATAGATTTCGAAATAATCTCCTCTTGCGGGTGATGGCGCATGAACGGTCCGCCCGCACAGCGTCGCCAGGGCGAGCGCGACACCGGCCAGGCTGTCCCAGCCGGAGCTGTGTCCGACGCCGGCGATCCGATCGAGCACTTCGGTCAAGCCGTGGCCGGCGTGCGTCAGGGCGGCGATCGCGTCGGCGAAAACCGCCGAGACCTGCCCGGCGGCCGCGCATCGGAGGTTGGCGAGGCTGATCAGGTTGGTCGAGGCCGCCGCTTGCGGCAACACCGACGCGGCCACCCGCGCGGCCGTTTCCCCGCGGCCGACCGCGTGCAGCGTGCCGATCACGCCGTAGAGAAAGTCGTCGCCCGACGGGGTCAGCCCCGGGCCGAGCCCGATGAGCCCGGACAGCGTCGGCCCTGCCTCTGCCGAGCGCGCCGCCGATCCGAGCCATCGCCGCAGGAGCGCGATTTCCGGTGCGGCTGCGACCAGGACGGGGTCTGCCATGGTGTCCGCCGCCGGCGGGCCGCCTGTGCAGAGGCACGGAATCAGCGGTCCGAAGCCCGGCAATGATCGGGGGCGCAGGTCCTGCGCCAGCCGGTCCAGCCCCGCCCGAAGGTTCGCCACCGAGATCGAGCGGACCTGCGGCGCTCCCCAGGTTCGGGCGCGCGAAAAGTCGAGGGTGAAGCCGGGGCCGACGCGCAGCGACCGGCCCTCCCACAGGGCCGGCGCGCCGACCGCCAGGTCGGTCCAGGCGACGCCGTCGGACGCGTAAAGGGCGTTCAGCGGCCCCTGGCCGAGTGCTTCGGAGCCGATGCAGACGATGCCGTCGCCGAAGCGCAGGTAGAAGGAGCGCGTGAACGCGGCCAGCACGTGTCCGGCGGTCCGCGCCGCCAGCGCGGCGGCGGCGACTTCGCCCTGCCAGGTGACGGCGAGGGCGTGCCGGTGGCGCGTACGGCCTCTGGATGGGGCTGGCATGGGCGGTTCCGGGCCTGCGCGCTGTCCGATGGATCCGAGTGCTCCGCCGCACCGTATCGGTCCGCGCCGGAACGCGCAACCAATTTTCGAAATTATTGAAATTTGGCGTAGTCGTTGCCATCTCCCATTTTTTGGCGTATCATCCAAAATGAGCAGGGCTGTGACGGATTCGACAAGTCACGCCCGGGCGGGGCGCGATCTCGGCTTCCCGCCGCGGTGGAGGAGTCGCGCGCATGGGCGCACACGAACGTGCAGAATCGAACCGGGACGTTTCGGAGTTCGGCGAGACAAACCCGTATTACGGTGCCCCCGAGGGCAAGTCGCGGACGCTGGCGATCGAAGTGTTCCAGAAATTGCGGGCCGACATCCTGAGTTCGCGCCTGCCGCCCGGCAAGAAACTGCGTTTCGAGGAACTGCGGGAGACCTACGGCGTCGGCCTGAGTCCCTTGCGGGAGGCGTTGTCGAGACTGGCTGAGAATCGGCTGGTCGTCGCCACCGGCCAGCGCGGCTTCCGTGTCCCCAATGTCTCGGCCGAGGACATCCTGGA
>JAVBUK010000482.1:0-3727 GCA_031555345.1 Xanthobacteraceae bacterium
AAGTCGCCGCTCTACGTGGCGATCGACGGAACGGCCGCCGCGATCATCACCGTCGCCGATCCGCTCAAGCCGTCGGCCCGGGCCGCGATCCGCGCCCTGCATGGGCTCGGCATCCGCACCGCCATGGTGACCGGCGACAACCGCCGCACCGCACAGGCGATCGCCGCGCGGCTCGACATCGACCATGTCGTCGCCGAGGTGATGCCCGACGCCAAGGTCGAGGCCGTGCGCCGCCTGGGCGAGGCGGACCCCATCGCGTTCGTGGGCGACGGCATCAACGACGCGCCGGCGCTTGCAGCCGCCGATGTCGGCATCGCCATCGGCACCGGCACCGACATTGCCATCGAAAGCGCGGACGTGGTGCTGATGTCGGGCGATCTCGCCAAGGTCCCGGCCGCGCTCGCCCTGTCGCGCGCCACCGTGCGCAACATCAAGCAGAACCTGTTCTGGGCGTTCGCCTACAACGTGGTGCTGATTCCGGTCGCCGCCGGCGCGCTTTTTCCGCTCAACGGGGCGCTGTTGTCGCCTGCGCTGGGGGCCGGCGCGATGGCGCTCTCCAGTGTTTTCGTCCTCGCCAATGCGCTGCGCCTGCGGCGCTTCCACCCGACCGGCCCGGCGGGGCCGTCCTGACCCCGCGGCCGGCGATGTCCTCTCGCCACCACACGGAGCTGACGATGACCACGGTCTTTCAAGTCGAGAAAATGAGCTGCAACAACTGCGTCCGGCACGTCACCAAGGCGATCCAGACCGTCCAGGCGGGCGCGCAGGTGGCGGTCGACCTCGCTTCCGGCAAGGTGGCGGTGACGCCGAATGTCGCCGATCCGGCGGCGATGGCCGACGCCATCAGCGAGGCCGGGTATCCGGCGCGGCCCGTCGCCTGAAGCCCGCCGGCGCCGGGCCATCGGCTCGATCGTGATCGAGCGGGTTCGCTCAAGCGCCGCGTGGACGCACCGAAACGCGACCGCTCCGGGCCGCGGATCCGCCGGGTTTCACATGACACGGCGGCGGGTTGTCCGCTTCGCCCGGGGCGGCCAGTCCGCTCGCCAGGTCGTCGAGGATCGGGCATTCGGGCCGCGCGTCGCCGTGACAATGCTCGACCAGTCTGGACAGCGAACCCTTGATCGACTGCAGCTCGGCGATCTTGCGGTCGATCTCGGCGATGTGTTCGGCGGCGATCGCCTTGACGTCGGCACTCGAGCGAGAGCGGCTGCGCCACAGCGCCAGGAGATCGCCGATGTGCTTGACGGAAAACCCGAGCGCGCGGGCGCGCTGGACGAAGCGCAGAATGGCGACGTCCTGGTCGTTGTAGTCGCGATAACCGCTCCCCGTCCGGCTCGCCGGCTGGATCAGGCCGACGGCCTCGTAATAGCGGATCATCTTGGCGGAAATGCCCGACCGCTCCGCCGCCCGCCCGATGTTCATCGACGCCTCCATCCCTCAGTCGTGCACGATGGCCGCGCCTCCCGACCGTGCGCCGGGATCAGCCGGCGGCGCGCCGCCGCTCCATCCAGCCGACCATGGCCAGCGCAATCGCCGCGACGACAACGACCGGCAGCACCAGAAGGTTGACGGCGTTCCAGCCGAAATAGGCCAGCAGTTGGCCGGACGAATAGGAACTCAGTGCCATCGACCCGAAGATCAGGAAATCGTTGACCGCCTGCACCTTGTTGCGCTCGTAGGGGCGGTGGCAGTCGGTCACCGTGGCGGTCGCGCCCACATAGGTGAAGTTCCATCCGACCCCGAGCAGGATGAGATCGGTCCAGAAATGAAAGATGCCGGTGCCCATCATGCCGATCACCGCGCCCAGCGCGATCATCGCCAGGCCCATCGCGACCACCCGCCCGCTGCCGAAGCGGGCGATCAGTGTGCCGGTGAAGAAGCTCGGCCCGTACATGCCGATGACATGCCACTGCAGCCCGAGCATCGCGTTGTCGACCGTGTGGTGATGGGTGGTCATCGCCAGCGGGCCCGACGTCATGATCAGGTTCATCATCGAATAGCCGGCGATGCCGCAGATCACCGCGGCGATCAGCTTGGGCTGGCGGTAGATCTCGGCCAGCGGGCGGGCGACGGCGGCCACCGTGGCGGCCGACGGCAGGTTGGGGATGCGCGTGAGGGTCAGGACGCCGGCGGCGACCAGCGCGACGATCGCCTGGGCGAAATAGGTCGCCGCAAACAGGTATTGCGGCAGGATGTGCTTGGTGACGATGACCAGCTGTGGCCCGAGCATTCCGGCCAGGATGCCGCCGGCGAGCACCCACGAAATCGCCTTCGGCTTGAAGGCCGGGGAGGCGGTGTCGGCGGCCGCGAACCGGTAGGACTGGATGGCGGATGCGTAGAGCCCACCCATGAAGGTGCCGGCGCACAGCAGCGGGAAAGAGGCGATCATGGCCGCGGCGCCGCAGGTGAGTCCGGCCAGGATGCCGAACAGCGTGCCGGCTTCGAAGGCGGTCAGCCGCCCGAATCGGCGGGCGAGATAGCCGACCGGAAGCGTGCCGAGCCACATCCCGATGACATAGGTGCTGACCGGGATCGTCGCCATGGTCTTGTCGGCCAGCGTCGCGCCGAGGATGCCGGCGGTTCCGATGATCACGCTGGAGTTGGCGCCGGCGAGCGCCTGGGCGGCGGCCAGCACCAGGGCGTTGCGGCGGGCCAGGCGATCGCCGGCCATGGCATCCGTCGCGGGTTCGGCAGGGGCCAACATGCGCGCTCACCCTTTCGCTCGATACATGCGCCACCCGCTCGACCACGTGATGATCGGCGGGCGGTGGTTTCGCCCCGGCACCGGGAGCCGGCCCATGATCTGCGCCCGCCGCCGGTCGGTCAATCCGAGCCGTGGATCGGGCATGGGTGATAGCACAGGTCTGGCGTCGTGCGAAATAGTTTCGTATGATACGATACTGTTTGATCGCGCGGCGCGGCACCCGAGCCGACAGGCCGGCCGTGGATCACGGCGTGAAAGCCGATGGCGGTATCACCGGCCCGCGGCGGGCCGACCGTCCATGGTGTCTCCGGCCCCGCGCCCGGATGCCGCGCCGACCATGCGGTATTCGACGGATCTCCGAAGTCCCCGAATATTGCATGCCAGACCCGAGCAGGCTCCGGTTCAACGCGGGCACCGACGCCTATCTATAGACAGTGGTCCGAGCATCGCCGATCCAAGCATCGCCAGCGCTCGGCACGATCCTAACCCGACCCCCGAGGACAATACCTGATGAACGAACTGCTCGCTGTTCCCTCCACTGCGCCGGGCGGACTGGCCGCGCCGGTTTCGGCCCATTTCGGGCGCTGCGACGTGTTCACGCTGATCGAATTGAAGGACGGACAGATCGACAACACCCGCACGGTGACGGCGCCCGATCACGCGGCGGGTGGCTGCCTGGCGCCCGTCGCGGTCCTGGCCAATGCCGGCGTGACGGCGGTCGCGGCCGGCGGCATGGGCCGGCGGCCGCTGATGGGCTTTGTGCAATCGGGCATCAGGCCGTACCGCGCCGCCGGATACACGACGGTGTCCGAGGTCGCGCGCGCGTTCGCGGCGGGGCAGCTTCGCCCGTTCGGGACGGACGCCGCCTGCGCCGGCGGCAACGCCTGCTAGTGCCTGGTTCCGACGTGCGTATCCGTCCGAAGCCCGCCCGGTACGAACGTCGGAACCGGGAGACCGGCAACGCTATGATGCGGGTGTGGTCTTGGATTTGACGATGCGACAACGTGCGCGCCGCAGGCGTGA
>JAVBUK010000277.1:0-3021 GCA_031555345.1 Xanthobacteraceae bacterium
GCCGTGGCGCTCGCCGCCACCCTGACGATGCCTGCCGAGGCCCAGGAGCGTGTTCAAGCCGGATCGCTGACCTGCGACATCTCTGCCGGTATCGGGTTCATCATCGGTTCGCAGCGCAGCGTGAACTGCACGTTCCAGCCGTCCGGTGCGGGGCCGATCGAATACTACACGGGGGCGATTTCCAAGCTGGGCATCGACATCGGCGCGACCGCCGGTGGCGTCATGGTCTGGCTGGTGTTCGCTCCCACCGACCGGCCGGTCGGAGCTCTCACCGGCATGTATGTCGGCGGGGCGGCCGAAGCGTCGTTCGGCGCGGGCATCGGCGCCAATGCGCTGATCGGCGGTTCAAACCGCACGGTGGCGCTGCAACCGTTGTCGGTGCAGGGACAGGCCGGCATCAACGTGGCGGCCGGGGTGGCGGGGCTCGAGCTGCGGTTCGTTCGCTGACCTCGGCGTCGCCCGCAAGACGAGGCAAGGCCAGGATAGAACCCGACGCGGCCGCCGCGATCGGGCGGGCGGATGCCGTTGGTCCGGGGGCGGCGCGGGGCAATCCGTCGCCCCGATCGGGAATGGTTGGCGGGCGCTCGATGCCCGCAGCGGTATTTTCGTCGTGTCGTGGCCGGCGGGTAATGACATGGGTCTTGCAGGCGTGAGGGCCTGGAACTGCGATGGGGTGCCGCACAGTTCCATTGGGCAACGATGGTTTACCAGCCGTCGCCAGCGCAACGGCAACCGGGTGAACTACGTAGATGGTGTATCCATGGTCTGCCGCGCCGGTGTGAAAGTGTCAGAACACTTGCCATCGGCATGCGCCCCTGAAACGATAGGCGGGATGGATTGGTGAACGCCAAGCTCGATGCTCGAGGAGGCTATGATGGGAGACAACGGCGGTGGACCACGAGGCCCCCGGTGCATTGCACTCGTGGGGCCATTTCAGAGCGGAAAGACCACCCTGCTCGAAGCCATTCTGGCACGTACCGGCGCGACCCAGCGCCAGGGCACGGTCGATGCAGGCACGACGGTGGGCGACGCCAGCAAGGAGGCGCGCGACCACAAGATGAGCGTCGAGCTCTCGGTCGCCACGACCGACTTCATGGGCGACGCCTATACGTTCGTCGACTGCCCCGGGTCGGTGGAATTCGTGCATGACATGCGGGCCGCGCTGCCGGCGGTGGACGCGGCGGTGGTCGTGTGCGAAGCCGACGAACGCAAGGTCCCGCAGCTTCAGCTCATCCTGCGCGAGCTGGAGGACCTGAAGATCCCCCACTACCTGTTTCTCAACAAGATCGACAAGGCGGACGCGCGGGTGCGCGACACGCTCAAGATCCTGCAACCGGCTTCGCGCGTGCCGCTGCTGTTGCGCCAGATCCCGATCTGGAATGACGAGATCGTCACCGGGTACGTCGATCTGGCCCTCGAACGTGCCTACGTCTACCGCGAACAGGCGGCCTCCGAGATCATTCCGCTCGAAGGCGACGCCCTCGACCGCGGCAAGCAGGCGCGTTTCTCCATGCTGGAGACCCTCGCCGATCACGACGACGCCTTGATGGAGCAGCTTCTCGAGGACATCCCGCCGCCGCGTGACCGGGTGTTCGACGATCTGGCCAAGGACGTGCGCGAAGGGCAGGTCTGCTCGGTGCTGATGGGCGTGGCGACCCGCGCCAACGGCATCCTGCGGCTGCTCAAGGCGCTGCGCCACGAACTGGCCGGCGTCGAGGCGACCGCCAGACGACTCGGCCTCAAGGGCAACGACGCGGTCGGCTACGTGCTCAAGACCTTCCACACCCAGCACGGCGGCAAGTTGTCGGTGGCGCGGGTGCTCGCCGGCCAGATCGGCGACGGCACGACGCTGAGCACGCCGGTGGGCGAGGTCGGCCGGGTGTCCGGGGTGTTCAAGATGGTCGGACAGGCGACCGAGAAGCGGGGGCCCGCCCAGGTCGGCGAAACCGTCGCGCTCGGCAAGCTCGACGGTGCCAAGACCGGCGATACGGTGTCGACCGGCAAGCAGGCCCACCCGGCGATCGCCACCGTCAAGCCGCTGCCGCCGGTGATCGCGATCGCGATCTCCGCCAAGGAACGCAAGGACGACGTCAAGCTCGGGCAGGCGCTGTCCAAGCTGATCGACGAGGATCCCTCGCTGGCGGTCGTCCACAACCCGGTGACGCACGAAGTCGTGGTGTGGGGGCAGGGCGAGATGCATCTGCGCGTCGTCACCGAACGGCTGGCCGACCGCTATACCGTGCCGATCGAACGGCGACCGCCGAGCGTCGGCTATCGCGAGACGATCCGCACACCGGTCGTCCAGCGCGGCCGCCACAAGAAGCAGTCGGGCGGGCACGGTCAGTTCGGCGACGTGGTCCTCGACATCAAGCCGCTGCCGCGCGGCGGCGGCTTCACCTTCACCGACGAGATCAAGGGCGGCGTGGTGCCCACCAACTACATCCCGTCGGTCGAGGAGGGCGTGGTCGACGCGCTCAAGAACGGGCCGCTCGGCTTCGAGGTGGTCGACGTGGCGGTCAAGCTGATCGACGGGTCGTACCATTCGGTCGATTCCTCCGACATGGCGTTCCGCACCGCCGGCCGCATCGGCATCAGCGAAGGCCTGCCGCAGTGCAACCCGGTGCTGCTGGAGCCGATCCACACGGTCGAGATCACCTGCCCGACCGAGGCGACTGCCAAGATCAACGCGATCCTGTCGGGTCGGCGCGGCCAGATCCTGGGGTTCGACACGCGCGAGAACTGGGAGGGCTGGGACGTGGTGCGGGCGATGATGCCCGAGTCCGAAATCGGCGATCTGATCATCGAGATCCGCTCGGCGACCGCCGGCGTCGGCGGCTTCACCTCCAAGTTCGATCACATGGCCGAACTGACCGGCCGGACCGCCGACCAGATCGTGGCGGCCCGCAAGGCGCCGCCGACCGCTTGAGTCCGGGTTGGGGTGATTTTGTTTGTCTGGAGCGGGGCGGCGGCAACGTCGCCCCGCTCTGACATTGGACCGAGCGCTTCGCTTGCGAGGGGCAG
>JAVBUK010000352.1:0-2813 GCA_031555345.1 Xanthobacteraceae bacterium
GGACGCGGGCGGCGGGCGGCATTGACCCGCGTCCTGCCGCGCTGCACCCTCGGGCCGAATCGATCCCGAGCAGAGCTCTCAGGAGAACCCCATGTCGCTCGACGCCGATGACATCGTTCTGCGCCGCCGGATGCGGCGGAAACTGACCTTCTGGCGTGTGGTCACGGCTCTGGTCGTCGTCCTGGCGGTCGTCTCGGTCGCGGTGGTGGGCCGGCGCGCGGGGGAATTCGGCGTTTCCAGCCAGATCGCCCGCATCACCGTCAGCGGCCTGATCCGGGGCGACCGGGATCGCGTCGAGGCGCTCGAGCGGTTGGCGAAATCAAGCGGCGTGCGCGCGGTCGTGCTGCATATCGACAGCCCCGGCGGCACCACCGCCGGATCGGAGCAATTGCACCTGGCGCTGCGCCGGGTGGCTGCGCAGAAACCGCTTGCCGTCGTGGTCGACGGCATGGCGGCGTCCGGGGGCTACATTGCCGCCATGGCGGGCGACCACATCGTGGCCGGGGAAACCTCGCTGGTCGGGTCGGTCGGGGTGCTGTTCCAGTTCCCCAACGTCGTGGACCTCCTGAAGACGGTCGGGGTGAAGGTCGAGGAGGTCAAATCGTCGCCGCTCAAGGCGGCGCCCAGCGCGTTCGAGCCGACCAGCCCGGAGGCGCGGGCGGCGATCGAGGCGCTGGTGAAGGATTCCTATGGGTGGTTTCGCGGGCTGGTCAAGGATCGCCGCAAGCTCGACGGCGACGCCCTGACCCGGGTGGCGGACGGGCGGGTGTTCACCGGCCGGCAGGGGGTCGAGCTCAAGCTGATCGACGAACTCGGCAACGAACAGACGGCGATCGCCTGGCTGGCCAAGGAAAAAGGGGTCGATTCAAAGCTTCCGGTGCGGGACTGGGAGCTCAAACCGAAGCTCAGCCAGCTGTCGTTCCTGCACCTCGGGGCGGCGGCGGTGCTTGATGCGGTCGGGCTGTCGTCGCTCGCCCGCCGGATCGACCAGGCCGGAACCGTGCAGGCCCTCGAACGACTGAACCTTGACGGTCTCTTGGCGCTTTGGCACCCTTCCGCTGCGAATTGAGGGGGTTACCGGTCGCCGTCCGGCGCCGGTAGGATGGCCCGGCGGCGCTCGTCGCCAACATGGGCGGGAACAGCGAATGATCAAATCAGAACTCGTTCAGAAGATCGCGGCGCAAAATCCGCATCTCTATCAACGGGACGTCGAGAACATCGTCAACGCCATCCTCGGCGAGATCATCGCCGCCATGGCCCGCGGCGACCGCGTCGAGTTGCGCGGGTTCGGAGCATTCTCGGTGAAAAATCGACCGGCTCGCACCGGGCGCAATCCGCGCACCGGGGCGCATGTCTCGGTCGATCAGAAATACGTGCCGTTCTTCAAGACCGGCAAGGAAATGCGCGAACGGCTCAACCGCGACGAGTGAGCCGAAACGGCGGTCGACATGGTTCGCAAGATTCTGGCTATCGTCATCCTGATTCCGCTCGCACTCGCCATGATTGCGCTCGCGGTGGCCAACCGCACGGCGGTGATCGTCTCGTTCGATCCGTTCAACCCGGCAAGCCCCGCCTTTGCGGTGCCGGTGCCGCTCTACGTCCTGGCGCTGATCCTGCTCGCCGTCGGGGTGGTCGCGGGCGGGATGGCGGCATGGTTCGAACAGAAGAAGTGGCGACGCAAGGCACGCCGGCTCGAGGCCGAGGTGCGTGCCGCGCGCGCCGAGGCCGGTGCGCTGCGTCGGCGGGTCGAAGTCGCCGAAATGCAGCCGTCCGCCCCGCCCATGGCGTTGCGGCCGCCTGCGGCTTGAGCGGGCTGCCGGGCGTGCGTGTCGTCTCGGCCGACGACGTCGCCCGGATCCTGACCTATCCGGCCTTGGTCGACGCCATCGAGGCGGCGTTGCGCGCCGACATCGCCGTGCCGGCGCGCCATCACCACACCGTTCCGCAGCCGGGCCGCGACGCGACGCTGCTGGTCATGCCGGCCTGGACCGAGGCGGGCGAGCGGTTTCTCGGCTGCAAGGTGGTGGCGATCTTCCCGGACAACGCGGTCCAAGACATCCCCTCGCTGTCGGGCGGCTATTTCCTGATGTCCGGCACGACCGGCCAACCGCTCGCCGTGATCGATGCGCCCGCGCTCACCGCCTGGCGCACTGCGGCGGCGTCGGCCCTGGCGGCGCGTTACCTGGCGCGCGAGGACGCCGCCCATTTGCTGATGGTCGGAGCCGGTACGCTGGCGCCGCATCTCATCCGGGCTCACAGCGCGGTGCGGCCGATCAGCCGGGTGACCCTGTGGAACCGGACGCGCCGGCGGGCCGTCGCCACCGCGTTCGCGCTCGGGGCGGCGGGAATCGAGGTCGAACTCGCCGACGATCTCGCCACGGCGGTCGCCCAGGCCGACATCGTTTCGTGCGCGACGCTGGCGACCGCGCCGCTGATCAAGGGGGAATGGCTCCAGAAAGGCGCGCATGTCGATCTGGTCGGCGCCTTCACGCCGAAGATGCGGGAAGCCGACGACGCCGTGTTCAAACGCGCTCGCCTCTATGTCGATACGGTCGCCGCCCTCAAGGAGGCCGGCGACCTCGCCGGTCCGTTGCGCCGCCAGGTGATCCGGAAGGAAAACGTGCGCGATCTTGCCGCGCTGTGCCGTGGCAAGGCCAAGGGGCGCCGGAAGGCCGACGAAATCACGGTATTCAAGTCGGTCGGCATGGCCCTCGAGGACCTTGCGGCCGCCATGCTGGTGTGGCGCGGCATGGTGGCCGCCGAATTGTAACCAACTGATAATTCAAACATTTGTGAAATCGGACGGGGTGTGC
>JAVBUK010000013.1:0-3196 GCA_031555345.1 Xanthobacteraceae bacterium
GGCCGTCGAACCGGTCCGGCCCGCGGCGCCGCAACCGGCCCCGGCCCCCGCCGCCCAGCCGCTGTTCAAGGTGACGGTCCGCGAAGGCGCGGATTCGACCGAGATCGCGCGCGCCGGCAGATAGCGGCACGGCTGGCCAAACACCCGGCCACACCACTCCCTTCTCCTTTCGGCTCGTGCGCAAAGGGACGCCAGAGCATGCTGGAACGACTCTTCAAGCTCAAGGAACACGGCAGCACCGTCCCCGTGGAAATATTGGCCGGGGTCGCCACCTTTCTCACCTCGTCGTACGTGCTTATCGTCAATCCCGGCATTATGTCGGCCGCCGGCATGCCGGTCGACGCGTTGTTTTCCGCCACCGCGTACTCAATCATCCTGAGTTGTCTGCTCATCGGTTTCTGCGCCAACAGGCCCTTCATGCTCGCGCCGGGCATGGGCATCAACGCGTTTTTCGCCTATTCGGTCGTCATTGACAAGGGATACAGTTGGCGCGAGGCGCTCACCGCGGTCTTGCTGTCGGGCGTGCTTTTCGTGCTGTTCTCCGCCTTCGGCCTCCGCGAGGCGCTACTGAGGAGCGTTCCCCACGCCCTGCGGCAGAGCATGACGGTGTCCCTCGGCTTCATGATCGCCGTCATCGGCATGACTAACTGCGGCATCATCCGCCAGAGCAAAACCTTTCTCACCCTCGGCAACATCACCGCAGGCCCCCCCATGCTCGGCATGCTGGGCATCGTGATAATCGGCGCGCTCGTCGCCCTGCGCTTCAAGTCGGCGATGCTCATCGGCATCGCCGCCGTGACGCTCCTGGGCATTCCCCTGGGCGTGACCAACTACGCGCAACTCGCCCAGACCGGCATCTGGTCGAGCCCGCCCAGCGTGTCCCCCATAGCCATGGCCTTCACCATGGAATGGCGGGTCATCCTCTCGACGGAATTCATCGTCATCACCTTCACCTTCCTCGCCATCGACATCTTCGACAGCCTCGGCACCTTCATGGGCGTGCTCAACAATTTTTCCGAAGAGGAAATGGCCCGCTACCAGCCGCGCATTCCCGCCGCCCTGATGTGCGACGCCCTCGGCACCGTCGTCGGCGCCTGCCTGGGGACGAGCACCGTCACGGCCTATGTGGAAAGCTCCACCGGCGTCGCCGCCGGCGGCAGGACCGGCCTCACCGCCATCGTCATCGCCCTGCTGACGGTCGTCGCCCTGTTCTTCTCCCCGCTGTTCCTGATCGTGCCCGCCGCCGCCACCGCTCCGGCCTTGGTGGTTGTCGGCATGTACATGATGGCGCTTTCCAACAAGATAAACTTTTCCGATGTCACCGAAGGACTGCCGGCGGTGGTCGGCATCGTCATCACCGCGCTGACCTGGAGCATCTCCGACGGGCTTATGTTCAGCTGGATTGCCTTCGTCGTCTTCAAGATTTGCGCCGGCAAGGCGAAGGAATTGAACCTGCTCGTCGTGACGGTGGGCGTCTTCTTCCTGGCGCGGGCGGTTTTCCTCCATCATTGAATTTGCGGGAACGGAGACGCACCATGGCGAGAAAAACCGCAACGGGTCTGGCGGCGAAGGCGGCGCGCATCGACCGGCTGCTGGCCAAGGCCTATCCGGACGCGGGCTGCGCGCTCGAATTCGAAAATCCCCTCGAATGCCTGGTGTCGACCATTCTTTCCGCCCAGTGCACCGACAAGAAGGTGAACGCCGCCACCCCCGCCCTGTTCGCCGAATTTCCCGACGTCGACGCCTTCGCCCGCGCCGAGGCCGGGGAGCTGGAGCCCCTCATCCGGTCGCTTGGGCTGTTCCGCGCCAAGGCGAAGAACATCGTGGCGGCGGCCAGGATTATCCGGGACACCCACGGCGGCAAGGTGCCCGACACCATCGAGGAAGTGGTGACGCTGCCCGGCGTGGGGCGCAAGACCGCCAATTGCGTCGTGCTCAACGCCTACGGCAGGCCGGGCATCATGTGCGACACGCATTTCTGCCGCGTCACCCGCAGGCTGGGCCTGCACGACCTCGAGGATCCCGACAAGATCGAGTTCGCGGTGGGAAAACTCCTGCCTCCCGAGCGCTGGGGCGATTTCAGCCACCGCATGATAATTCACGGGCGGGAGTGCTGTCATGCGCGGCGGCCCGAGTGCGACAGTTGCCCTTTACAATCGGTTTGTTCTTTTGTGCTTGCAATGAAATAAATCAGCGTGTATGGTGTATGGTGGCGGTGGCGTCAGGATGGCGCTGTCGATTTCGCCTCGCGGCGCGTTCGATTCTCCGCGAGTGGGCCAGCGCCCGGGCGTCGTCGGGCATGAAACAAGAGGCTGTTGCTGCGAAATAGTATTGCATGATTATGAATTCAGGGTCGCAACGTGTCATCGGCGCGGACGGCGAGAATCGTCCCGCTGACGATGAGCCTATCGAGGTCGTAGTCGACGCCAACGACGTGGTGGAAGACGTTTCGGTGGAACGGATCGAATTATTCACTCTGCACAAACCCGCCAGTGGCCGCAATGGCCACAACGGAAGCATCGATAGCGACACCCACAACGGCATTCAGGATCTGGATGCCTGCGAAGAGGTGCTCGGCTACCATTTCGCCGATCGCGAACTGCTGCAAAAAGCCCTTACCCACTCCTCGAGCACCTCCGACAAGCGCATGGACAACGAGCGCCTCGAATTCTTCGGCGACGCGGTCCTCGACCTCGTGGTGCGCGAATACCTCTACCACAACTATCCCAACCGCCAGGAAGGCGATCTCACCGAGGCCAAGTCCGCCATCGTCTGCCGCGACGCCCTGGTGCGGGCGGCGAAGCGGATCGGTCTGAAGCGCTTCCTGCATCTCGGCCGGGGCATAGGCAAGCGCCGGGGCGTGCCGGAGTCGCTTCTGGCCGACGCCTTCGAGGCGGTGGTGGCGGCGGTGTATCTCGACGGCGGCTACCAGCAGGTGCGGGATTTCATCCTGCTGGCCCTCGGCGAGGAGATCCCCAACGCCATCGACCAGGCCAGCTCCACCAACTTCAAATCCAACCTGCAAAAACTCCTGCAGCAGCGCAAGCGCCCCCTTCCCGTCTACCGGGTTCTGGGCGCCACCGGGCCGGAGCATTCGCGGGTTTTCCAGGTCGCGGTGCTTATCGAAGGCGAGGAAATGGGGAGAGGGGCCGGGTCGAGCACAAAGGCGGCCGAGCAGGAAGCGGCGCGTTTGGCG
>JAVBUK010000049.1:0-3594 GCA_031555345.1 Xanthobacteraceae bacterium
AGCCGCGCCGTCAATGCCGTCAGGCGATGTCGGACCGACGGCGCGACCCCTTCGAGCCGCAACGCCGTCACCGATCGGTCGGCGGGACACTCGCCCGCGGCCCGGCCGGCGATCCCGGCCGGCAGATGCGCGGCGCCCGACACGTCGCAGGACGACCCGAGCGCCGCCGCCATCGCCTGGGCCGCCGCCGCCGCGTCGAGCCCCAGCACCAACAGGCTGGCCTCGGTCTCCGCCCGCGGCAGCGTCTTGACCGTGACGTCGGTCATCGCCGCCAACGGTCCCCATGACCCGGCCAGGAGCTTGCAGAGGTCGTATCCGGTGACGTTCTTGACCACCCGCCCACCGGCCTTGAAAATCTCGCCACGGCCCGACACCGCGGTCACGCCGAGGAAATGATCGCGCGCCGCCCCGCTCTTGATCCGGCGCGGGCCCGCCAGATTGCCGGCCAGCGCCCCCCCGAGGGTTCCCTGGCCCGCCGGTCCACCGAGCAGCGGCCCGTAGTCGATCGGCTCGAACGCCAGTTCCTGGCCGCTCGCGGCGCACAGCGCCTCGACCTCGGCCAGCGGCGTGGCGGCCCGCGCCGACAGCACCAGTTCCTCGGGCTCGTACAGCGTCACGCCGGCGAGCGCCGCAAGGTCGAGCGTCGCATCCGCCGACGACGGCCGTCCCAGCGCCCGCTTGCTGCCGCGCCCGACGACCTCGAGCGACTTGCCGCCGGCGAGCGCCCGGCGCACCGCCTCCTCGACCTCCCGGGGATCGCGTGGGGTGATGACCTCGCTCATGCGGCCGCCTGGCGTGAACGGAGCCCCGGGTGGCAAGGCGTCATGTCAAAACCTCGGCATGTCCGGGAACGGCAGGTTTCCGCCGCTGACATGCATGCGGCCGAGTTCGGCGCAGCGGGCGACGGTCGGAAACACCTTGCCGGGATTGAGCAGCGACTTTTCGTCGAACGCGCATTTGAGACGTTGCTGATGCTCGAGGTCGACGGTCGAGAACATGGTCGGCATCAGGTCGCGCTTTTCCACCCCGACGCCGTGTTCGCCGGTCAACACGCCGCCGACCTCGACGCACAAACGCAGGATGTCGGCCCCGAACGCTTCGGCGCGATCGAGTTCGCCCGGCTGGTTGGCGTCGTACAGGATCAGCGGATGCAGGTTGCCGTCGCCGGCGTGAAACACATTGGCGACCCGCAGGCCGTATCGGGCCGACAGGTCGCGCATGCGGGCGAGCACCAGCGGCAGTTTCGCCCGCGGGATCGTCCCGTCCATGCAGTAGTAGTCGGGCGAAATGCGTCCGGCGGCCGGAAAGGCGGCCTTGCGCCCGGCCCAGAACAGCAGCCGCTCCGCTTCGGAGGTGGAGGCGCGCAGGGTCAGCGCCCGGCAGTCGCCGGCGATGGCCGATACCCGGGCGATGAGGTGGTCGACCTCCGCCTGCGGCCCATCCAGCTCGACGATCAGCAGCGCCTCCACATCGAGCGGGTAGCCGGCGTGGACGAATTCCTCGACCGCGTGGATGGCGAGCCGGTCCATCATCTCCATGCCGGCCGGAATGATGCCCGCGGCGATGGTCCGGGCGACGCAGGCGCCGGCATCCTCCGAGCTGGCGAAGCCGACCAGCACGGCGCGCGCGGTCTCCGGCTTCTGCAGGATGCGCACCGTCACCTCGGTCACCACCCCCAACAGCCCCTCCGACCCGGTGATGACGCCGAGCAGATCGTAACCGCCGGCGTCGAGATGCTTTCCGCCCAGCCGGATCACCTCGCCGGACATCAGCACGACCTCGCAGCCGAGCACGTTGTGGCTGGTCATGCCGTATTTGAGACAGTGAACCCCGCCGGAGTTCTCCGCCACGTTGCCGCCGATGGTGCAGGCGATCTGCGACGAAGGGTCGGGGGCGTAGTAGAATCCGGCGTGCTCGACCGCCCGCGTCACCGCCAGATTGGTGACGCCGGGCTCGACCACCGCCACCCGGTTGGCGAAATCGATCTCGCGGATGCGGTTGAACTTGGCCATCCCGAGCAGGACGCCGTCGCCCAACGGCAATGCGCCGCCGGACAGCGACGTGCCGGCGCCCCGCGGCACCACCCTGATCCCTTCGGCGTGGCAATAGCGCAGGATGCGGACGACCTGCTCGGTCGTGTCCGGCAGCACCACCACCATCGGCAACTGCCGATAGGCGGTCAGCCCGTCCGATTCGTACGGCCGCATCCCCTGTTCGGTGGCGATCACCGCCTTTCCAGGCACGATCGCCCGCAGCGCCGCGACGATCTCGCCGCGGCGCGCCAGCACGCCCGCATCCGGCACCGGCATCGTCACCGCCACGACCGTCTCCGCAACGCCCTGATTTCAACCAGCAATAGAGAGCGTAACGGAATCGCGCCTGATTACCAGCGATATCCGCGCGGCACGAGGTGGCAGGACGGCCAATTGACGCCACGCGAGCCGGCGTGGGAGGCTTCGGCCGGGCCGCGGCGGACACCGCCGACCAGGCCGTCGGTCGGCGCCGCACCGCTCCTCGGCGCCGGGGCAACCGGCGCCAGAGCAACCGGTGCATTGAGGAGACCAGGCATGATCAAGGACATCATCGTCAACCTGACGGTCGGCGCTCCTCGGGACACGGCGGCCGAATACGCCCTGTCGCTCGCCGCCGCCTTCGAGGCGCATGTCGCCGGCATCGCATTCTCGTTCGAGCCGGTGGTGGCCCCCACCATCCTGGGGGGCATTCCACCCGACATCATCGACGGGCAGCGCGAGGCGGGCCGCAAGGCGGCGACCATCGCCGTCGCGCAGTTCGAGGCTCAGGCCAAGCGGGACGGCCTGTCGGCCGAGAGCCGGCTGATCGAAGCAACCCTCGGCGGCGCGGCCAACATGTTCGGCCGGCTGGCGCGCCGATTCGACCTTTCGATCGTCGGGCAGGCCGAACCGGACAAGCTCGCCTCCCAGGACATCATCATCGAGGGGGCGCTGTTCGAGTCCGGCCGGCCGGTGATCGTGGTTCCCTATATCCAGCAGGCGCCGCTCAGGCTCGAGCGCGTCCTCGTGTGCTGGGACGGCGGCCGGACCGCCGCCCGTGCGGTCGCCGATGCGATGCCGTTTCTCGCCCGTTCCGCCACCATCGAAATCGTGATCGTGGCCAGCGGACGGGAAAAGACCAACGAGATTCCCGGCATCGACCTCGGGCGGCACCTCGCCCGGCACGGCCTCAGGGTCGAGGTGAAGCACATCGCCGCCGGCGACACCGACGTCCCCAATACCATCCTGTCGCACGCGGCCGACACCTCGGCGGACTTCATCGTGATGGGCGGCTACGGCCACTCGCGCCTGCGCGAGTTCGTGCTGGGCGGCGCCACCCGGGGAATCCTGGCGGCGATGACCATCCCGACACCTGCACCGGCAGTCACGCCGAGCAGGGTGTAGACCCCCAGGACGGTCCAGGTGACGGCGGGTGAGAAGACCTTCGATGCGGTGGTCCGGATCGACACCCCCGGCGAGGCCGACTACTACCGCAACGGCGGGATCATGCAGTACGTGCTGCGGGGCATGCTGCGCAGCTGATCCGGCGAGGCGGCGACGCCTCACCCACGCCCACGACGGC
>JAVBUK010000360.1:0-7022 GCA_031555345.1 Xanthobacteraceae bacterium
GTCTCCACCGCATCGTACGACTTCTTTTTCCGCCCGGTGGCGTCCACCCTGGTCACCACCGTCGGAAGGTCGACGTCGACGTTCGCCTCGGAGACGATCTCGATCCACCCCTTGTCGCCGAACGCGGTGACCCGGCTGTAGAACGGGGTTGCGGACAACGACGTGATCGAGGCGCCTCGGCTACACCGGCTGGGTCGGCGCCGAATACAAGCCGCGCGGCAGGACCGAGGACGGTCTCGCCTGGCGAAAGGCCTACGACGCCGCGTGATCCGGCCAGGCGGCGCGCCGCCGATCGCCGAACAATCCGGACGGCATGCAAACCATCACGGGATCGCGTCTGTCGCGTGCCACCTGCTCCGCTGACGGCGGCCCCATCGGCGCACAGGAACGCGCGGCGGCAGTCGACGTGTCGGATTCGACCAAGGACTGATTCACTATCACCTGATCGGCTGCAAATTTCGCTACCCCACCCGGAGCTTTACGTATAGTATTGCGTTATTCGCCGCCAACCTGTTGAGAGGCCTATGCGGAGCTTCGTGACCTGGAAAAATATTGAACGATATCGAGAGCTTCTGGCGAAGGAGACGGATTCGTCCCGGCGCCGGACGCTGGAAAAGCTGCTCGCCGAAGAAGAACAAATCTGGGCCGGATTGAGCGGCCAGGGAGACGCTACCGAACCGGCCGCCGAACCGACGCGGCACTCCGCCTGACTCCCCGACACCGATGCCCCGGTTCGGGGACCTGCTGGCCTACCCCACACCCGCAGACCGGCCATCAAGCGCACGCCCTGCGCCACATGGCATGCGCCGTGCGGGTAACCGGTGATCCCGGACCCGTCGACGATCAACGACCGCAGGTCCACATCATGCCGATCGGCGTCGTCGTGTAGCAGGGTCCAAAACTGCCGCCGTTCCAGCGGCCGCGATAAAAGCCGGGGCCGCCCCAGCCATAGTACCAGCGCCCTCGCGACCAGTAGCGCGGTCCATCCCAGCCGCGATAGGCGCCCGGTCCGACGGGATTTCCGTAGCGGTCGACCGGCGGCGGCGGTTCATACCCCGGCAGAAAGCCATAGCCGGGACGCGCGCGCCTTGCCGCGCGGGACCGGACAGCTTTCTTGGCCCGCACGGTCGACGCGGTCGCCGTGGGGGTGGAAGACGCAGGCCTCCCCATCGACCCGTCACCTGCCCGGAGCGGTCCCTGGGCTGCGGCCGGCATCGGCGCAGCCTGTGCCGGCGCGACCGGCGACAGCAGCGCGCCCTGGTCCGGGGCGGCGAGCGCGGCAGACCCGATCAGCACGGCTGCAAGCGGAGCGAGCGGGCAGGTCCGCTTCATCGGCAATTCCTATCGTCTCGACACGTCCCGGCGGACCCGCACCATGCCATCCCTTCATGCGTTTGCAAATCGCCTGCACCCCCATACTATTGGCGGGAGAGCGAGGAAATCCGCCGCCCCCTGGCGCCGGCGGGAAAACCAGGTTCCCGCTGCTAACGTCCGGGAGGCCACCGTGAGCCATACCAACGAACACCAAGTCGGCGAAATCCCTGCGGCGGCTTCCCCTGTCGGCGGGCTCGAAGGAGCCGCCGCACGGCCTCGGCCGGATCCGGTCGTGCATCCGATCGCGGTGAGCGACATCATCGAAGCGCTGGCCAGCGGCCTGCGCGATTTTCAGGCCGCGCCGGTCTATGGGCTGGTGCTCGGCGGGCTCTACGCCCTCGGCGGCATCGCCATCGTGGCCTGCGTGATCGGTGCCGGCTGGTCCTACCTCGCCTACCCACTCGCCGCGGGCTTCGCCCTGATCGGTCCGTTCCCGGCGGTCGGCCTCTACGAGGTGAGCCGCCGCCGCGCCGCCGGCCTGCCGTTGTCGTGGCGCGAACTCGCCCGCGCCATCGTCGCCCAAGGCGACCGCGAACTCGGCTGGATGGCGTTCGTGACCCTGTTCGTCTTCATGGTCTGGATCTATCAGGCGCGCCTGCTGGTCGCGATCTTCCTCGAGCCGCATGCGGCGGCGTCGCTGCGCGACTTCGTCGTGCTCGCCACCACCACGCCGCAGGGAATCGTCTTCCTGATCCTCGGCAACGCGCTCGGCGCCGCAATGTCGCTGTTGCTGTTCACCCTCACGGTGGTGTCGTTTCCGCTGCTGCTCGACCGCGACGTCGACTGCGTCACCGCGATGATCACCAGCGTGCGGGCGGTGGCCGCCAGTCCGCTGCCGCTGTTGAGCTGGGCGACCGTGATCGTGATCGAACTGATGCTGGCGTCGCTGCCGTTCTTCCTCGGTTTCCTGATCGTGCTGCCGATTCTCGGCCACGCCACCTGGCATCTCTACACCCGCATCGTCGGGCCGGCGCAACCGGCCGCCGCCGCCTGATGCGGAATCCGACGGTTTCGCCGGTCGGGCCGGCCGGACAGTCCTCAGACACGGACGTGCGTCACCAGGGCGACGAAGTCCCAGACCGCATGCGCCACGATCAGCGGCCACAAGCGAGCGTTGCGCGCGTACGCATAGGCGAACAACAGGCCCATCGGGATGATGCCGACCACGGCGTACGGGCCCTGGTAGGTGTGGTACAGGAAGCGAACGACCACGCTGACATTGATCGCCGCCCAGCAGATCGGGTCGGCGGTGCCGCGGCGTCGGCCGATCGCCGTCATGACATAGCCGCAGACGAACAGCTCCTCGTAGACGCCGTTCACGACCGACAGCACCACGACGGTCAGGATGTTCAACTCGGCAACCGGAACATCGGTGGCCTGGATCAGATGAAAGGCCCGCGGCCAGGCCAGCGCGACCACCGCGAGCGCCATGAGAACGCAACAGAACCCAACTGCGAACAGGACCACACCCCACAGGGTGTCCCCGAGCGTCGGCCGCAACCCGATGGTGGCGGCGGTCCAGCCGCGGATGGCGAGGAACCCCAGCAGAACGGTTGCAATCGCCAGTTCGTAAACGATCAGCAACCGAAGCTCGGCGTCCGACAGGCCCCTGGTCCCCGAACCGAGCAATCGCGCCACGCTGGCGAAAGTGAACCAGCCGAACGCAACGGCGAGCACGGCCACGAATTCGACGCGCGGCGACAGCCGTTGTACGAGTTTGACCATGCCTCCCCCAAGCCCGCGGATCGAACCCGCGGATCGAGCCCGCCGATCGGCGCAAGGCGCCGTCGGCACTCGTGTCCCGGTTCCTACGTTCCAATGACGAGCGCGCCGAACGAGAGATCGGAACGTGAAATCCACCACTCCAGGACGTGGCCTGCGGCGGCCGGCAGCGCCGCAGGCCCGCCTGCCCTCAGGCCACATTGAGCTCGGTGAAGAAGTCGTTGCCCTTGTCGTCGACGACGATGAAGGCGGGGAAATCCTCGACCTCGATCCGCCAGATCGCCTCCATGCCGAGTTCGGGATATTCCAGAACCTCGACCTTCTTGATGCAGTATTCGGCGAGGTTGGCGGCCGAGCCGCCGATCGAGGCGAGATAGAAGCCGCCGTGCTTCTGGCAGGCCTCGCGCACCGCCGACGAGCGGTTGCCCTTGGCGACCGTCACCATCGAGCCGCCCGCCGCCTGGAACGCCTCGACATAGGACTCCATCCGCCCGGCCGTGGTCGGACCGAACGAGCCCGACGCGTAGCCCTCGGGCGTCTTGGCCGGACCGGCGTAGTAGATCGGATGGTTCTTGACGTAGTCGGGCAGACCCTGGCCGGCCTCCAGCCGCTCGCGCAGCCTGGCATGGGCGAGATCGCGCGCCACGATCATGGTGCCGGAAAGCGACAGCCGGGTCTTGATCGGATGGCGCGAAAGTTGCGTCAGGATCTCCTTCATCGGCTTGGCGAGGTCGATCCTGACCACCGCGCCGCCCAGCGTCTCCGCCGCGATGTCGGGCAGGTACTGCGCCGGATTGCGCTCCAGCTCCTCCAGGAACACGCCGTCGCGGGTGATCTTGCCCACCGCCTGGCGGTCGGCCGAGCACGACACCCCGATCCCGATCGGCAGCGAAGCGCCGTGACGCGGCAGCCGCACCACCCGCACGTCGTGGCAGAAGTACTTGCCGCCGAACTGCGCGCCGACCCCGAGCTGCTGGGTCATTTTCAGCACTTCCTGCTCCATCTCGAGATCCCGGAAGGCATGACCGTCCTCCGATCCCGCGGTCGGCAGGGTGTCGAGATACTTGACCGACGCCAGCTTGACCGTCTTCATGGTCAGCTCGACCGAAGTGCCGCCGATCACGATCGCCAGGTGGTAGGGCGGACAGGCGGCGGTGCCGAGCGTCAGCACCTTCTCTTTCAGGAACGCCAGCAGGCGGTCGCGGGTCAGGATCGACGGGGTCGCCTGGTACAGGAACGACTTGTTGGCCGAGCCGCCGCCCTTGGCGACGAACAGGAACTTGTAGGCGGATTCGTTTTCCCGGCCTTCGGCGTAGATCTCGACCTGCGCCGGCATGTTGTTCCGGGTGTTCTTTTCCTCGAACATCGACAGTGGCGCCAACTGGGAGTAGCGCAGGTTCCTGGTCAGGTAGGCGTCGCGCGCGCCCTGGGCCAGCGCGGCCTCGTCGGCCCCATCGGTCCAGATCAGCCGGCCCTTCTTGCCCATGATGATGGCGGTGCCGGTGTCCTGGCACATCGGCAGAACGCCGCCGGCGGAGATGTTGGCGTTCTTGAGGAAATCGTAGGCGACGAACTTGTCGTTGGCGGACGCCTGCGGGTCGTCGAGGATCGACCGCAGCTGCTTCAAATGCGCCGGCCGCAACAGGTGGTTGATGTCGATGAACGCGGCCTCGGCGAGCGCGCGCAGCGCCTCGGGCTCGACCACCACCACCTCCTGGCCCATCACCTTTTCGACCCGGACCCCTGCCGACGTGATCTGGCGATAGCAGGTCGTGTCGTTGCCGAGCGGAAACAGAGAGGTGTGCCGATAGGGAGGAAGAACTGGCGCTGATCCGGTCATGGGCTGGCTCCAAAATGCCGCGCCAACGGCGCGTGGAGCGGATTTTTTAGACCGGTTCCGGACAAGCCGCAAAGGGGACGAACGGACGCCCACGACACGACATCATCGCCCCGCGCCGGGGGACATCCCTGGATCGGATCGGTTATGAGAACGACACATTTACCACCAAATTAGGAAAACTAATGCGCATGCCCGGTCTCATCAGGGAAGTAGAGCGATTCACCGGTCTTATCGACGATACTGCGGGTGGCGGCGGCGCTGGTTACTTGGCGCCGCGCAGCCCCTGTGAGATCGGCCAACCGGGCAGACCGTTAGAAAGGCGACCAAGTGAGCCTCAAGGATCGAACGTGCCGCAAATGCGGGAAAATTTCTTATGACGTCGATACGAACGGGCGCCTCGAATTTTCCCGCGAATGTTCTTATTGCGGGGCCGATTATGACCACAACGTGTTTATTTTGACGCTCTTGACTCTTATTGTCGCGCCGTTTCTCACCCTCGTTCTGCGAAGCTGGTTAAAGTAACCTGAGATGGCCTACAGCCACGCGTCGGACGGGATTGGCTACCCCCCGCGTAATTGCCGAGATTGGCATGCAACCAAGAATCGATAGCAGATTTCATCGCAGTTCCGGAACCGCGTTGAACGACGGCCCGATCGGAGCGCGCACGTGAGCCTCAAGAACCAAACATGTCAGGGATGCGGGAAAATATTCCACGCTGTCGACATCAACGGCATTTCCTATTTTCCCAGAAGCTGTCCCCAATGCGGGACCAGCAATCCTTATCCATCCACGCCATCGGTCACCTTCTTGATAGTGATTGCGGCACTGATTTTCTTGGCCGCTTGCATGAGCTGGCTGACGTAGTTTGCGACGGCCCCCCCGGCCAAAACCGCCCTCTCCTTCCCGGGCTCGCCCAGCGCGCATTTAAGCGTTCGCACTGGCTCCCCCGCCCCTCCTTGAACTAACATCGCGGCCTGATCACGGTTTCGGGGCGGACCCATGGGCAAGAGCGTCGCGCGGTCTCCGACCATCATCGGCTTCCTGAGACACTGCTACGAATCCGAAAGCCGTTTCGGACAGCAGTTTCGCTACTGGCTGCTGGCCTTCGACGTCCTCACCATCCTGTTCATCGTTTTCACGTCGTTCGCGGCGCGGACCACGCTCGTCTTCGTGTTGGACATCGTCATCGGGATCGTCATTCTCGCCGACGTGGCGGCCCGGTTCGCGATCAGCCGGACGCGGGCGCGCGATCTGCTGCAACTGGCCACCTGGGCCGATTTCGCCGCCCTCGTCTCCTTCCTCGGGCCCCTGGCCGGGGAGCCGGCGGGGTTTCTGCGCGTCCTGCGGACGACCCGCCTGTTGCGGACCTATCCGGTGCTGTCGCGCCTGCGCAAGGACAGCGCCTGGTTTCGCCAGCGCGAGAAGGTGATCCTCGCCGTCGTGCACATGTGGGTGTTTCTGTTCATCGTCACCAGTATCGTCTACGAGACCCAGCACTTCGCCAATCCGCACATCGCCAACTACGCCGACGCGCTGTACTTCACGGTTGCGACGCTGACGACCACCGGTTTCGGCGACATAACCCTGACAGGCACCGGCGGCCGTCTCCTGTCGGTGATCGTGATGATGTCCGGCGTCACCATTTTTCTCAACCTGGTGCGGGCTCTGCTCGGTCCGTCCAAGATCCGCATTCGCTGCCCGCGATGCGGCTTGTCGCGGCACGACGCCGACGCCGCGCACTGCAAGGCCTGTGGCATCGCCCTCGATTTCCGGGAGGAGGAAAATTCACGGTGACGCGCCGGCGTGCCCGATCCGGGGCCGCCACCGCCCGCATCGCCGCGAATGCCGAGGGCAGGCAATGCCGAACATTCGCCGACGGATCGCGTCGGAACAAGGGCCGTCCGCCTCCGCGCTTCACTTCACCCGCGGCAGCATCAACAGGCTGCCGCGCCGGATGCCCCAGATGTCGAGATGGGCGGTCGCGCTGCCGTCGGGGGCGACCCAGTGGGCATGGACGCGCTCGCCGCTGCGGGTGGCGATCCCGACCAACGCGGGCGCGACATAAAACCCCACCACCTGCCCGGCG
>JAVBUK010000130.1:0-14792 GCA_031555345.1 Xanthobacteraceae bacterium
AATGGTGCGGAAAAACCTGCGGCCGGCGAAGCGCGCCGGAGCGCGCGCATATTCGATCTCGCCTGCACGCTGCTGCCACCTGACAAGATGGGGGCGCGGACCGGACTTGCGCCCGGGGTGATGAAGGATATCCTCGAAACGCTCGGGCAGCGGCGTGGGGAGGGAACGAGTTTCGTGCCGATCGAGCAGAACATCGCCATCGCGTCGACCGTGATCAGCCGCGCCTATGTCGACCGGACGCATCGCCAGCGAGATCGCGGCGGGCGGCTGGCCCGCGTTGCTGCGGGACGAGAAACGGGTGAAAGCCAGTCTCGGTCAACATTGACGCCGCGACGACCATGCGCCACACGGGGCCGGGTATTCAAAAGGAGCTTTGATCCGCCATGGAATTACCAACAACTCCGTCCTTTCGGCTCGACGGCAAGCGGGCCTTGATCACCGGCGGCGGCGCCGGGCTCGGGTTGGCGGGAGCCTCGGCGCTGGCGCAGGCCGGCGCGCACGTGACGCTCGCCGACATCAACGAGGTTGCCGTGAAGGAGGCCGCGGCGGCGATCCGGGCCCGCGGCGACGCCGCCGAGGCGCTGGTGCTCGACGTCACCGATATCGAGGCGGTGCGAGGGGCGGTGGCCGCAGCCGAGCCGTTCGACATTCTGTTCAACAACGCCGGCACCAACCGGCCGTCGATGCTGGTCGATGTCAAGGTCGAAGACTTCGATTTCGTGTTCAACCTCAACGTCCGCAGTGCGTTCTTCGTGGCGCAGGCGGTGGTCAAGCGGATGCTCGAAGCCGAGCGCAGCGGATCGATCATCCATACCTCGTCGACCATGGGTCACGTCGGCATGCCGAGCCGGGCGGTCTACTCCACCACCAAGCACGCGATCGAGGGCCTCACCAAGGTGATGGCGATCGAACTCGCGCCGCACAACATCCGGGTCAACGCCATCGCGCCGACCTTCGTGGAAACGCCGATGACGCGGCCATTCTTTCAGAACAAGGCGTTCCTCGACATGGCGCTGAGCAAGATCAAGCTCGGCCGTCTCGGCCAGCTCCAGGACATCGCGGGCGCCATCCTGTTCCTTGCCTCGGATGCCTCCGCCATGGTGACCGGGACGTCGCTCCTGGTCGATGGCGGGTGGACCGCCGATTGACGCGGAGCCCGGCCGATCCGCCCGCCCGGGTCGGCCGGGTTTGCAGGCTCAAAATCACGGGCTCGGCCTCGATGGGCGAGGCTTCCATCCGCAGGTCACGGAGGGGGCGAGCGGATGGCGTATGAAGGCCGCGATCCCGCGCGGACGCGGCAGACGCGCGGCCGGGCGCGCGGTCAGGCCGCTGGGGGACTGGCCGTGCATTTTCTGATCGAGGGCCTGCCGCGCAGCGTTTTTCCGACTATGGGCGGGTCGCCGCTTGCCGTTTGACGGGTCGCCGCAGCGGCTCGAGCGCGCGTTTGACCGCGTCCGGCTCCTTGTCGATGACGATCAGGAGCGCGCGGGCGGGGCCTTCCGGCCGGCGGCGGTTCTGCTCCCAGTCGCGCAGCGTGCCGGCGGGGATGCCGAACCGGGCGGAGAACTCGTTCTGACTGAGGCCGAGACGCTTGCGGATGGCGGGCAGGTCAAGACGTTGGACGGTGGGGGCGGATTGGTTTTGCGTGTTCATTCTGCGATGCACCCGAAGTGGGCGACGACCGCACGGCGGCACCCGGTAGGTCGGATCGGCGGCCATTCGCTGATGTCGTGGCTTGCCAACACGTCGCGAAAGCCTTCATGCTCGCGGATGCTGCGGTTTGGCGGTGTCGAGGATGCCGACCTGCTGCCGCACGTCCGTGACCGGCGCACCGATCGGATCCGCCATGACGCCCGCCCGTCTCGTCGCCGTCGTCCTGTGGATGTGCGGAACCCTGCTGTCGTTCTCCGCCATGGCGGTCTCCATCCGCGAGCTGTCGAGGGCGCTGACGGTGTTCGAAGTGTTGACGGTGCGGTGCGCCGTCGGGCTGGCGATCGTGGTCGCGGTTCTGCTCGTCCGACCGTCGCTGTGGCGGACATTGTCCCGCCGCCGGCTGGGGTTGCATCTGGCGCGCAACGGCTGCCATCTCGCGTCGCAAAGCCTGTGGACGCTCGGGCTGACCCTGCTGCCGTTGGCCACCGTGTTCGCGCTCGAATTCACCATGCCGGCGTGGACCGCGCTGTTGGCGGTGGCGTTCCTGGGCGAGCGCATGACGCCCAGTCGCATGGGCGTGGTGGTTCTGGGGTTTCTCGGCGTCCTGGTGATCGTGCGCCCCGGGTTCGAGAATTTTCGGCCGGCAGCGCTGATCGTTCTGCTCGCGGCGTTCGGCTTCGGCATTTCGATGGCGGTGACCAAGAAGCTCACCGGCACCGAGAGCGCGTTTGCGATCGTGTTCTGGATGAACCTGATGCAGTTGCCGATGGCGCTGGCGGTCAGCGATCCGTTGTTCGTCACCCGCATCGACTCCAGCCTGATCCTGCCGGCCCTCGGCACCGGCGCCGCCGGCCTGTCGGCCCACTACTGCCTGTCCAACGCCTTCCGGGCAGGTGATGCCATCATCGTCATGCCGATGGACTTCCTGCGGATTCCGTTGATCGCGGGGGTCGGGTGGTGGCTGTACGGCGAATCGGTCGACGGCTTCGAGGTGGTCGGGACGGGGGTGATCATCGCCGGGATCGCCTGGAACCTGTCGGCGGAATCGCGAGCGCTGGCAGCCCCGGCCGGGTCCGGCGCCGGCAAAACCTCGGTCGGAAGGCATTGACCGAATTGTGATACGAGTGTACCATATATTGGTACAATTTGCCGGTGCGGGAAGGTCCCTTCGGTGACAGCCGCGTTTGCTGCACCCAGTTGCGTGGTTACGAGCGCTTCGGGCGATTGCCGCGTTGCGTCGCGGGCGCGTGGCAGCGCGCGCCGGTGCGCTGGCGGTCGGTGGTGGCCGGCGGTTTTTGACGCACGGGCCTTGGACGCACGGCTCTTGGACGCACGGCTCTTGGACGGATGGGCGCGGCGCGACGGCCCCGGGACCAGGGCGGCGTCATCACGATATTCCGGGTTGTCGCGCGAGGGTGCGCGACATCGACACGCGGGACGTGACGGCGGCAGCCGCCGCTGCCCGAATATTTTCTGGAGGGCGGGTTATGTCGTCGGATGACAAGAGGCTTTCCGAAACGCTTGCGTCACTGGCAAAGGTGATCAACGACGCCAGCGGGGCGAATGCGGAACTGGCGGGGAAACTCGCGGAGCGGAACGTCTGCTTCCGGATCCGGCTGGCCGACAATTCGATCAGCCGGACTTTCGTCGTCGAAAAGGGCGTCGTCACCGCCCATGCCGGGAACGGCCCGAAGGCCGGCCTCACGCTCACCTTCAACAATGCCAGGACGGCGAACAGGGTACTCGGCCCGCAGAAAAAGCCGCTCGACGTCCTGCATGCGGCCAAGAACTTCCAGATGGTGTGGGAGGGCAGCGACGACGACCGGATCTGGCTGTCCGAGACGTTCGAAGCGCTGGAGCATCTGTCTGCGGACTACGGCCGCGACATCGGCAAGGGTGTGCGGCGTTACACCAGCAACACCAACGGGGGGCCGGTTTTCGTCGACGTCAAGGACGGCAAGATCATCCGGATCACGCCGATCGATTTCGACGCGGGCGACGCCAAGCCGTGGGTCATCGAGGCCCGGGGCCGGAAACTCTCGCCGCCCGCGAAGGCGACGGTCAGCCAGCACACCTTGGCCTGGAAATCGATGGTCTATTCGCGCGACCGCATCCTCTATCCGATGCGGCGCGTCGATTTCGATCCGAACGGCGCGCGAAATCCGCAGAACCGCGGGGTTTCCGGCTACGTACGCATCAGCTGGGACGAGGCGCTCGACATCGTCGCCGGCGAAATCACCCGGGTGAAGCGGGACCATGGTCCCGGCGCGATCCTCAACGGCAGCGGTTCGCACCACACCTGGGGCGTAATCGGCTACTGGAAGAGCGCGCGCGTGCGTTTCTTCAACACCATCGGGACCACGATGGTGGTGCACAACCCGGACAGCTGGGAAGGCTTCTTCTGGGGGGCGTCGCATCACTGGGGCTACACCAACCACAACGGCGCGCCCGAAACCTACGGAACCGTGGAAGACTGCCTGAAGAACTGCGAGATGATCGTGTTCTGGGGCGCCGACCCGGAGGCGACCAGCGGCAACTACGCCGGGCACGACGGCACCATTCGGCGCCAGTGGATCAAGGACCTCGGGATCAAGTGCGTCCACATCGACCCATACTACAATCATACGGCGGCGTGGTTGCCGGGGAAATGGTTGGCGCCGCGGGTCGGGACCGACTCCGCAATGGTCCTGGCGATCGCCTACGTGTGGATCAAGGAGAATCTCTACGACGCGGACTACGTGGCGACCCGCACGGTCGGTTTCGACGCCTGTCGGGCGCATATCCTCGGCGAGGACGACGGCATCGCCAAGACGCCCGAATGGCAGGAGCGCGAAACCGGCGTTTCGGCGCGGGAGGTCCGTGCGCTGGCGCGTGAATGGGGAACCCACCGGACCTATCTGGCGCCCGGCGGGATCGCCGGCTTCGGCGGGGCATGCCGGACGGCGACCGGCGCCGACTGGGCCCGCGGCATGGTGTGCCTGATGGCGATGCAGGGGCTCGGCAAGCCCGGCGTGAACATCGGCTGCCTGCAGCAGGGGACGCCGGTGGACAGCCGGTTCTACTTCCCCGGCTACGCGGAAGGCGGCATGTCCGGCGACCTCGCCGGATCCGCCATGGTGGACAACCTGTTCCAGCGCATGCCCCAGCTGCCCACCGTCAATACGGTGAGGCAGGGGGTGCCGCGGCTGAAGATCCCGGAGGCGATCATCGACGGCGAATGCGAGGGCGTCGCCTCCGATCCCAAGACCATCGAGGGGCAGTTCCAGCATTTCCGCTATCCCGCCCCGGGACACGCGCGGATCAAGCTGTACTACAAGTACGGTGGCTCGCATTTTGGCACGATGACGCAGACCAACCGGTTCGCCGACATGTATCGCTCGGACGGGCTCGAATGTGTCGTCAACCAGTCGATCTGGCTGGAAGGCGAAGCCAAGTTCGCCGACATCCTGCTGCCCGCGTGCACCAATTTCGAACGGTGGGACATCAGCGAGTTCGCCAATTCGGGCGGCTATCTGCTGCACTCGTTCAACCAGTGCAACAGCCGGGTCATCGTGATGCAGCACAAATGCATCGAGCCGCTGGGTGAATCGAAATCCGACTACCAGATATTCCTGGATCTCGCCAAACGTCTGGGGTTCGGTTCGGTGTTCTCGGAAGGGTCCACCGAGCTTGGGTGGTGCAAGCGGCTGTTCGACGCCACCGATCTGCCGGACGTCGTCGGCTGGCGGGAGTTCCTCAAGAAGGGATACTACGTCGGTCCTCCGCCGGCGGAGGAAGCCCGCGACCCGGTGTCGTTCCGGTGGTTCGCCGAAGGGCGGCCGAAGGACACGCCGGAGAACACGCCGTTGCCCGGCGACTATTCGCACGGATTCCGTCACGGACTGCAGACGCAGTCGGGCAAGCTGGAGTTCGAATCGTCGAGCCTCAAGCGGTTTGCGCCCGACGACCCGGACCGGCCGCCGATCCTGAAGTACCGGACCGCCTGGGAAGGACCGGCGGTCACCGAGCTGTACGCCAGGTATCCGATCCAGCTGGTGTCGCCGCATCCGCGCTACAGCTACCACACGCAATCCGACGGCAAGGACTGCACCACCAACGAGATCCGGGATCATCGTCGGTTGGTGAACGGCCACTATTACTGGATCATGCGGATCAGCCACGAGGACGCGCGCGCACGCGGCATCCAGGACGGCGACCTGATCGAGGCCTACAACGACCGCGGCTCGGTGATCTGCGCCGCGCAGATCACCCGTCGGGTCAGGCCCGGCACCTGTCACTCCTACGAGTCCGCGGCGATATACGAACCGATCGGAGAGCCGGGCAAGTCGCCCGACCGGGGCGGTTGTGTGAACGTCCTCACCCCCAGCCGCATGATGCTCAAACACTCCCATTCCATGGCGCCGAATTCCTGTCTGATCGACGTCAGGAAGTGGAACGGGCGGGAGATGCCCCGATGAACAAGAAGTGGAGACTGGTCATCGACGTCGCGCTGTGCGAGTCGTGTCACAACTGTCTGCTCGCCTGCAAGGACGAGCATGTCGGCAACGACTGGCCGGGCTATACGAACCTGCAACAGCTGCACGGCGACCATTGGATATGGATCGCCAAGCGCGAGCGCGGAAGCTATCCGCACGTCGACGTGGCGTATCGGCCGACACCGTGCATGCACTGCGACGACCCCGCCTGCGCCCGCGCGGTGCCGGAGGCGGTCGTCCGACGGGCCGACGGCATCGTGCTGATCGACCCGGTCAAGGCCAGGGGGCACAGGGAATTGGTCGACGCCTGCCCGTACGAGGCGATCCAGTGGAACGACGAACTGCAGGTCTGCCAGAAATGTACGCTGTGCGCCCACCTGCTCGACGACGGATGGTCGAAGCCGCGCTGCGTCCAGGCCTGCCCGACGGGGGCGCTGAAAATCGTCAAGGTGGACGCAGACGAGGCCGATGCGATGGCGACGGCAAACCGGCTGGAGGCGCTCCATCCCGAGTTCAACACCAAGCCGAATGTCCTCTACGCCAACATGTACCGGTATGCGAGCTGCTTCGTGGCCGGCAGCGTCGCCCGCAAACAAGCCGATGTGGAGGACTGCGTGAAAGGCGCCAGCGTCCGTCTGTATCGGGGTTCGGACCGGATCGGCGAGACGACGACTGACGCCTTCGGGGATTTCCGGTTCGACGGCCTGCCGCTGAACGACCGCGGCCTTTCCCTGCTGGTGCAGGCCCCGGGCTGCGAAGACCGGCGGGTGGAGATTGCGAAGCTGTCGGACAGCGTGAATACTGGCGTCCTCATGCTCGAAGGCGCGAACCGGACCGGATAGCGGCGCCTTCCGGTCTTTGCGCCCTCCGCATTCGATATCCCGGCCCGGTCCGCGGGGGGCCACCCGTCGGCCGGCGGGGGGCGGTTGACGATTTTGAGAATATACCGCACGGTGGGCCTGCTGTATCGTGAAGCGAGGCAGCTGATCGCGCCGTGAGGCGCCTGGGCTTCCAGGCCCGAGGTTGTCGGGAAGGCTGATCGCGGCTCCCGGTCCATGAATTATGGCGCATGGACGATTGCGCAACATAGAGGTATACCGCCCCGTTCGTTTCAAGGCGGCCAACCCGCAACTGTTGGTAGAAAATTATGACGCCGACGCGGAGAGCGAGCAAGGGAAAGAACCAGGTGCAGGTGATCGCCCGTGCGGTGGCGATCATGCGGGCGCTCGAGCACGAACAGCAGGGGCTGAGCCTGGGGGAAATTGCGCAGCGCGTCGCGCTGGCGCGGTCGACGGTGCAGCGCATCGTCGCGGCCCTGGAAGCCGAGAAGTTCCTGATCGCTGCTTCGCCGAATGCCCGGGTCCGTCTCGGCCCGGCGCTGCTGCGGTTCGCCGCCTCGGTGCGCACGGATTTCGTCAGCCTGGCGCGCCCCTTTCTGTTCCAGTTGTCGAACGAGCTGCGTGAAACGGTCGATCTCGCCGTCATCAAGCGGGGACAGGTGGTGTTCGTGGATCAGGTCGTCGGGCCGGAGCGGTTGCGGACGGTCTCGGCGGTGGGCGAGAGTTTTCCGTTGTACTGCACCGCGAGCGGGAAGGCCTATCTCGCGCTGCTCAGCGACGCTGCGGTCGAAAAGCTGGTCGGGCGTCGGCTCGACCGGCGGACGTCGAACACCCTGACCTCGTTCGCGGCGCTCGCGGCCGACCTGGAACAGATACGCAAGACCGGAGTCGCGCTCGATCACGAGGAGCACGCCGAGGGAATCTGCGCGGCGGCGGTGGCGCTGCGGGACGTGCTCGGCAATTACGTCGCGATTTCCTCGCCGGTTCCCACGCAGCGGTTTGCGGAACGCGAGAAGATGATCGCCGAGCGCCTGCTCGCCACCAAACACACGATCGAGCATTATCTCTCGGCGTCGGAGACCGACGATTCGCCATCCATCGGGCGGAACGACCCGGATCCCGGCGCGGCGCGGCGAAGCGTCGGTGCCTAGCGGCGCCGTCTCTGTGCCACCGCATCCCGCGAGCACCAGGTCGTGCGATTGCGCGTCGTTCGGTCACACAGTCGTGCCCGCAAAATATTCCCGGCTGGCGTCTCGACGACGCTGATGAGCGTCGTTTCGGTGAACGACCAGGAAGCGAGCCTGACGCCCGAGCGCGCCGGCGCCATGCTCGGGAACCTCGCTGTCGAGCGTGGGTCTCGGTTGCAGGGGGTAAAAATATCAAGATACCGCCAAAACCCTGCGAATTGCCGTCGAATTCGACCGGGTCTGCGAGGTGGACCAGCGCTTTAGAAGTTTTTCACGGACCACACCGGCACTTGTTCACGCCGACGGAGCGCCGCAAGCGAAAAGCATGATCGAGGTCACCCGACATTGCGCCGGGCGCGGCCTACTAGTGTCCCGGTTCCAACGTTCGGTTCCGTTCGCAGCCGCTCCGTGTGAACGTCGGAACCGAAAGGACACCGCAACTCCAAGATGCTGGTGTGGTTTTGGATTTTCCGTCGCGATGAAGAGCGTGCCGCGAACGTGATCGGAACGTCAAGTTCACCACACCGGTGACCGAAGGTGAAGTAGCGAACCGTTAAGCCCAAGCCGGCATCATGCCGGCGGGCCGTCGAAGATCGACGCCGACGTTGGAAACTGTTGTGAATTCGGAGTCACCCTGCGACTGAAGTCGCCTCGCCTGCTCGGGCGCATCATCGAAAATCACGTTGATCTCGTTCCGAGATTTGCCTCTCCGAAAGTCGATTATGGACGCGCGAACGCCCTACGAAACGCTTTTTCATTCGGTCGCCGACGCGTTCTACGACGGATTGTACATTGTCACGCCTCGCCGGCGCATCGCCTATTGGAACAAGTCCGCCGAACGGATCACCGGATACAAGTCCGAAGAGGTGATCGGGAAACACTGCCAGAACGACATCCTGTGCCACATATCGAAATCAGGTACGCCGCTGTGCCATTTCGGGTGCCCGCTGCTTGCGTCGATCCACGACCAGAAGCGGCGCGAGGCCGAAGTGCTGCTGAGGCACAAGGCGGGACACCGGGTTTCGGTGCTGGTGAGGGTCCACCCGCTGATGCACAACGGCGCGGTGGTCGGCGCCGTGGAGATGTTCTCGATCGCGGCACCGACGGCGTACGAGGATGGTCTGGTCAGGGCCCTGGCCAAATCGGCGTCGCACGACGACCTCACCAGGATTCCGAACCGCAACTATCTGCGCGCGTTCATTTCGCACAAACTGCTGGAGCGCAAGCAGTTCGGGTCCGAGTTCTGCGTGATCTTCGGCGATCTGGACCATTTCCGCGATTTGAACAACACCTATGGGCACGACGCCGGCGACAAGGCGTTGATCGCCGCGTCGGAAAGCGTGCGCGCCTCGGTGCAATCCGGCGACGTCTGGGGTCGTTGGGGCGGCGAGGAATTCGTCGGCGTCTTCGCCGTGCGGGACGACGACGACGTCAAAGACCGCGCGGAAAGGGTGCGCACCTGCATCAGCGAAACGCAGGTCGTTCACGACGACGCCCGCATTTCCATGACCATGTCGATCGGGGTCACCGCGGCCAGGCCGACCGACACGGTGGACGACATTGTGCAGCGCGCCGACAAACTCATGTACGAAAGCAAGAGCGCTGGGCGCGACCGCGTGACGATGGGGTGAAGGCGCGGTTCCGCGCCCGCCGGATGTGCCTCGACCCCTTCACGATCCGCGAACGGCGGGGTCGCCCCTCGGTGGTGCGAGCGTGACGACGTCGGAGCCGGCCGAGCGCCGGATCATGCGGATGTCGCGGCGGGCGAGGCGGCGGCCTCCTGCCGATTCACCGCGCAGCAGCGCCGCCCGAACCGGGGCCGGGCCGCGCTCCTTCGAATACGCGGCTGACGGATTCGCCGCGCACGACCTCCGGTTGGGTGGAGGGGAGATCGCCCTGTTCCGACTTGCCGAGCGTCGCCGCGATGTGGCTCAGGGCGGCGCAACCGAACTGGTCGAGCTTCAGGTTGATGGCGGTCAGTTTCGGGCTCATCCATTCGGCAACGCGCGTGTTGCCGATGCCGACGACCGACACGTCATCGGGCACCGACCGGCCGGTCGCCCGCAGCCATCGGAAAATTCCCATGGACATGGCGTAGGATCCGGCGATCACGCCGGTGATGCGCGGATGGCGTTCGAACAGCGACGCAACGCCGACCTCGGCCGCCGGCGAGCTGTATTCGACATACGCAATGTCGAATTCCGCCCCCGCTTCGACGAACGCTTCGGTCATGCCGCGAAGGCGCGCTTCGGACACGTAGTTCTGCTGCGCACCGATCAGGATGCCGATCCGGCGATGGCCAGCGCGGAGCAACTCTTCGGCGGCCATCCGGCCCACCATTTGGTTGTCCGCGTGAAAAGCCGGGACGTCGAGGCCGCGCGGGGTGAGGGTGGTCACGACGACGCCGCCGGTGACCATCTGGCTGGTCAGTTCGGCCAAGCGGGCGCGATGAGTCCATTGGTCGAATCCGCCGCCGGCGAGAATGAGGCCGCCGACGCGGTACTCCCACAGGCGCCGGCAGTACTTCAACTCGAGCTCGGGATCGCGGTGCATGTTGCAGACTACCGCCAGCATCGAATGCATCGACTCGGCCTGCTCGGTGATGGCCTCGGCGATCTCCCCGTAGAACGGATCGAGCATGTCGCCGACGATCAGGCCCACCAATGTCGGGGCACCGGCTCTGAGCGTGCGGGCAAGAGCGTTGGGTACATAGGCTACCCGCGTTGCCGCGGCCCGCACGCGTTCTTTCAGTGTCGCGTCCACCGATGTGTCGGAACCGCGCACGACCCGCGCCGCCGTGCTGACGGACACGCCGGCTTCGCGCGCCACATCCACCAGCGTCGGCGAACCGACCTTGATTGTCTTGCGCCCCGTCACGCCAACCGAATCCTTAAAATGATACCGCAGTGGGTGACACGATATCCGCCGCTCTCGTCCCCCGGAACGTCGTAGTAGTCCTGATCGCATTCCTGGCCAGTCGAGATAACGTTGCCTTGCGCTGAGATAACGTTATCTCAAAAACGGGAGTGCGACATGACCGTCTCGGGCTCCACCCGCTTGAGCAAGCCGCTGGTCCTCCGGGGGTTGTTTCCAGCCACCATTACACCTTTTACGGAGTGCCTGGACGTCGACTACGAGGTGCTCGAGTCGCATTTGCGGGAAGTGGCTGATGCGCGCGGTGTCACCGGCCTGGTCGTGAACAGCGGTCTCGGCGAAGTGCTGCAGCTCACCGCGAAGGAGTGCGCTGCCATCATCCGCTTGGCGCTTCGGGTCAAACGACCCGATCAGCTGGTCGTCGCCGGCATTGACGGGCGTGGGGCGGCCGAGTGTATCGAGGCCGGCCTGGTGGCCCGCGCGGCCGGAGCACAGGCGCTCCTGGTGCTGCCTCCGTTCGACAAGAGGCCGTACCGTCGCCTGTCGAGCCACGCGCCGGCGGTCTACGACTTCTTCGCGGCGCTCGACCGCGAGGTCGGGCTGCCCATGATCGTGTTCCAGTATCCGCCCAACAGCGGGTGCTCCTATCCGGTCGACGTGCTCGAATCGATCGCCGATCTGACCAACGTCGTCGCGGTCAAGGTGGCGACCATGGGCGACATGACGGCGTATGCCGATGTGTGGGATGCGCTCAAGGATCGGTTGGCAGTCCTGCCCGGGGTCTATTCGCCTCCCTTGATCGACATGCTGCGCCACGGGGCTCATGGCGCGCTGATCGGCATCAGTGCGATCCTGCCGCAGGTCTGGGCCGACCTCATCGACTATGTGGCTGCCGGCGATCAGGGGGCGGCCGACAAGCTCTATGCGAAGGTCTGCAAGCCGTTGATGGCGTCCGTGTTCGAGAACCAGCAGCCGAAACGGCTGGTTTCGGAAATCGCCGCAACCAAGGAGGCGCTGGTTCAACTCGGGCGGATCCCGTCCTCGCGTGTCCGGCCGCCGGCCGTGAACGTCGACGACGAGACCCGGGCGGTGATCCGAGCGTCGCTGATCGAAGCCGAGTTGATCAAGCCGACGGCGGCTTGATTCGCGTCGGTGATGTCGCGCGGCCTCCGCGCCCGTCGCCGGCACTGGTCCTGAAAGCACGGCCCTCGGCGCCCGAGAAACCAAGCAGGGTCTCCAGCCGGTGGCGCCGACGCCATGCTGTCTTCCGCCTTCATACGCCAGGAGCTCACGATGATGATCGACAGGACGATGTTCAGCCGCCGTGCCACGATGGCCATGTTCGCGGGCGCCGTCGGCGTTGCACTGAGCCCGCGCGCGTTTGCGCAGGATTACCCGTCCCGCCCCGTGAAGATCCTGGTTCCGTTCCAGCCGGCGGGGCCGAACGATATCATCACGCGGCTCATCGTCCCGAAACTGTGCGAGAATGTCGGCAAGACCTTCTATGTCGAGAATCAAGGGGGCGCCGGCGGCAACATCGGCATGGGCGCGGTGGCGCGGGCGGCTCCGGATGGCCTCACGCTGGTGTCGGTGTCCTCCACATTCGTCATCAATCCCAGCCTGTACAAGAGTTGCCCGTATGATCCGGTGAAGGACTTTGCGCCGATCACGGTGGCCGCGGAGTCGCCGCACGTCTACTTCGTGCATCCGTCGGTTCCGGCGAAGACGATGAAGGAGCTGATCGCGCTCATCAAGAACAATCCGGGCAAGTACAGCTATGCGTCGCCGGGGGCGGGTACGCCCGCGCATCTCGCGACGGAGGCCCTCAAGCTCACCTTCGGCCTCGATTTCGTCCACGTCCCGTTCCGCGGCGCGGGGCCCTGCGTCCAGTCGGTGCTGGGCGGGCATACGCCGGTCGGATGTGCGACGATTCCTCCCGCTTTCGCGCTCATCAAGTCCGGTCAATTGAAGCCGCTCGTGGTGACGAGTTATCAGCGTTTCTCGACCATATCCGACGTGCCGACGATATCGGAGGAGGGCATCAAGGATCAGGAGGGAACGACGTTCATGGCTTTCCTGGCACCGGCCGGCACACCGAAACCGATCATCGACTTTCTGTATGCCGAATTCGCCAAGGTGGCCAACGACCCGAAAATCCGGGAACGAATGATCGAGCTCGGGTTCAATCCGGTGATGAACTCGCCCGCACAGTTCTCCAAGCAGATCGAGTTCGAAGTCGCCAAATGGGCGAAGGTGATACGCGACGGCAAGATCGAGTTGCTGTAGCGGCCGCCGGGACGTTCCTGCGCCGGTCGCCGATCCGCCCTCCGGATCTGCCGGGGTTCGTCGCGCCGCGTCCGCCACTCGACTGCGCCCGTTGCAGCCGGGCGGCCTGCGCGCCGTGGAAATCGGCGAGGTGTCGCCGGTCGCGCGGCGATGTGACGAATTTCGACGGGGCGAGTGCCGATGACCAAGATCACCAGTGTTGAACCGATCCCGCTGCGCATTCCCTACGACCACTGGGCGCCCCCGCCGATGCATGCGGGCAAGCCGAGCACGACCATCGATACGCTGCTGGTCCGCGTCACGACCGATGCCGGCGTCGTCGGCTGGGGGGAGGCGTATGGCCGCATGTGGCAGGCCTGTGTTCCGACCTTCCAACACTGGATCACCCCGATGGCGGCGGGACAGGATGTCGACGATCTCGGCCTGACGGCCCGAATGGAGCGGACGCTGCACAATTTCGGGCGTTCCGGTCCGACAATTCACGCCATCAGCGGCCTCGACATCGCGCTGTGGGACATTCGCGGCAAGCTCGCGGGTTGTCCGGTTTCGACGCTGCTGGGGGGCCGCAAACGGGACCGGATCGACGTCTACGCTTCGCTGCTTCACTACGACGGGGCGCTCGACACCATTCGGCACGTCACCGAACGTGCCATGAAAGACGGGTATCGCCAGATCAAGTTGCATGAGCGCACGGTCGCGGCGGTCGCCGCCACTCGCGAGGTGGCGGGCCCCGACGTGCCGCTGATGGTCGATACCAATTGCGCCTGGTCGCTCGAACAGGCAACCGAGGTCGTGAGCGCGATGGCGCCCATGAACCTGCTCTGGATCGAAGAGCCTCTGTGGCCGCCGGAGGATTTCGCCTCGCTTGCGGCCCTCCGCCGGACGACCGGCGTGCCGACGGCGATCGGCGAAAATGCGACGGGAGCGCTCGATTTCCGCAAGATGATCGATGCCTGCGCGGTCGATTACGTCCAGCCGAGCGTGATCAAGATCGGGGGGCTGACGGCCCTGGCGCGAATCTGCGAACAGGCCGAGGCGTCCGGCGCGATTTGCGCGCCGCATACGGCCTATTTCGGTCCGGGGTACCTGGCGACGCTGCATGTCCTCGCCGCCAAGTCGCGTGTCAGCGCCATCGAACGGCTCTATTGCGATTTGGCCATGGTGCCGTTCGAACGAACGGTGCCGGTCGTGGAAGGGGCCATGGAGGTCCCGGACGCACCCGGCCTCGGGGCGGATCCCGAACCCGGGTTGATCGAACGGTACCGCGTCTGAACCGAACCGATGAATACACGACAGGCACCATCCGGCGCGGCGGATGGCGGCGTGGTTGGAGAAGGCGACAGCTTATGAAACTTGCGACATTCCAGATCGGCGGAACCACGACATGGGGCGTCATCGACGGCGAGCACGCGGTCGACGTCGGATCGTGCGTGCGCGACCGCTTCCCTTCGCTGCAATCGCTGCTCGCCGCCGACGGG
>JAVBUK010000404.1:0-16159 GCA_031555345.1 Xanthobacteraceae bacterium
CTTTGGCGCATTTCGGGCACGTCGAAATGGCACGCCTTCGCGAGGCAGGCCAGAATTTCGACGAGCTGAAATCCCGCGGCTGTTGGAGAGCGGCGTCCGCTGTGCACCGCGCGGATCACCTCACGTGCGAGAGAAACCGGACTCACTTCGCCCAGGAGTGCCAGCTTCATCGCTGCTTCTGTTCCACCGGCGGCCGCCTGAAGGTCGTCGTGAATGCCTTGCAGCGCTTCGACGAATTCGCGGATCTGATAAGATTGAATTCTTGTCGTGTCGACCGCCGTTTCATCGGCGCCGGTTGAGCTGAAAAGGTCGCCGCCGCTTTCAACTTCGCCCGGAGGCGCGGGGTAAATGTCTTCCGCCCTAATCCTCCCCTGATAGTAAGCAAGCAAGACATCTTCGCCGGGCGGTTGGGTGCCAGGACTGATGGGCAACAAAAGACGGGCCCCCAAGTCGACGTTGATCGGAAACTCAACCGAATGCTCGGCCGAATGCTCCTCCCACCTCACTTTCACCCGTTGATCGCGAAGGAGTTGCTCCAAAATGCGCGGCTCCAAAGCTCCGCTATACGGCAAGATGGCGTCGAGTAGCGCGACAGTGCCGTCACCCACCAACCACGCCGAGAACGGGAGCGACGCCTTGGGAACCGTGAGAGTAGCCACCAGCTGCAACTGTTTATTGTCCGGGTCGGTTGGAACTAAGCGAATGTCGCGAATGAAGGTCGGCCAGGTGAGGTCGTCCTCGCTCTTCTCCATCGGACTTACCGCGCTGCGCGCTTTGCCGTCTAACGGTACGGGCTTGCCAGTTGGTTTCGGGATGAGACCCGCGAGTTCTCCGCGTTCTTTGCCCTGCCGCCGCATGATGACGCCAGCTTCGACGTTGGATCTGGCGCCGGAAAAACCCCAGCCATGTAACGTGAAATTTGCTGATCCGACATAGGCCAATGCGGTGTTTTGGCCTTCGACTACGACGACCTTGGCGTGCAGCGGCCGCAATGGCTGATAGTCGATACGACCGCCGATTTCGGCAGGCAAGGCGTGAGGATCTACTGCTTGTACTTCGCCACGGATCCCGAGAGGACGGCAGTCCCACACCGCCAGCGCGGCGGGGAGTTTCGGGCGAAAGGATGTTTGTGTTTCCGGGGCGGCTTCCGTCAGCAGGCGCAGCTTTGTTCCCGCTGTGCGTTCGTGGCCAAGGAGAGCGAGCAGTTGGGCAACCGGGCCACCGTCGCCCCGGTCCGACCAGAATGGCGATATGATGGTCACGGCCGATATGCGTTCGTCCGGCCATAACCTGGCGAATTCGACCGCAAGCGACTGTTCGCCCCAGCTCCATACAAAGTGGTCATTCTCAATCGCCGACTTGCGCCAATCGGCCATCGTTTGCAGCGCGAGCATGCGAACTCGCTCGGCCGTAGGCGTCCACCATGCACCGAGTGGCCGATGCATGACACGCACTGCCTGCTCAACAAGCGCTGAAAATTCTGGAGCCCGCGCGGTGGCGATCAACGGCAATGCCACCTCGCGATTGTGGCGGTACCCACCTTCGGTGAGGTTTGCACTGCCGACCAGCAATCGAACGGCACGTTCTTGGACGACGAGCAGCACCTTGGCATGCAATTTCATTCCGGCTGGCCCCACCAGCGCGACGTGCTCAATGTGGAGGGAGCGCGGCCGGCCGCAAAATCGGCGCGCGTCCATCATGACAACGGTTGCATCGGTTTGCGCGAGAGCCCGTTGCATTGCGACGCGATTGACCCAGGACGCATCCTCCCACGCCCCGAGCCCAAGAAAGGTCGGCAGAAAATCTGAATCAAAGAAGGTAGGATCCAGCTCGAAGGTGGTAGCAAGCATTCCGATGACGTTGCCATGTGCGGCGATGTCAGGACGGACCCAGTCCATCAGTTTGCGATGGTCGAGGTCACCTTTGGCGCTCATGCGGCTTTACCGCGGCTTGCTGAAATGAGGCGTTCGGCAGCCGCGAGCCGATATTCATGCGGGCGAATGGCATCCACCGATTTCGGCTCGCCGCAGACATCGCCGACCTTCGATAAAGTGAGTTCGTAACGGCTCGACTTGCGCTCGATCCAGGGCAGTTTGCGCCGACCTCGATCAAACTTGCCATGCTGAACATCCATATGGCGATCGAGCACCACTTCGACGAACAGCTTGGCCTGATCGGCGGATGCGGCGTTGCTCAAGAATCCTTTGACGTCGTTCAGGCGATCAAGATCGCGCCGAAAGCCTTCGGTCGTCGCGACGGCAAGGACTCGCTGGAATTCTTGCGACGCTTCAGCAATTGCATCGGCACACCAGTTTACAACGGAGTCGCGTGCCACGCTCGACGCTGCGATGGTGCCACCAGCTTTGCACAGCCACAGAACTCGCTCGAACCCCAGCAGAACGATTTCGTAGCATCGCTCAAAGGCAAGGATAGCATCAATGGCCTCTTGCAGGTCTTGATCGCCCGGTTGCCGGGACGCGGCTTTTCGCACCCTCCGCAAACGCGAGAGTTCGGGTTCAGCGTCTCTTGTCGGCGGTGCCTTTTTCAGCAGATCAGCGATACGCGAACGAACGGGGTCACGGACGAGGGCCTGGCCAAGGCATTCGCCTTCGGCGGGTCCAACGGAAGCTGAAACATGGGAGCTGCGGCCCCATTCCCGCAAACTATCGACGCTGACGGTCCCATCGCCATCACGAATGATGCTGCGCAACCTAGCCGGGACGCCGGTCTCCTGCAAAAACGCTCGTCCGAGCCGCTCTCCCAAGTCCTGGGTTGGCGACATCGCGGCACGGTTGAGAAGCCGGAGGTGGCCAGCAACATTGGCGTAGATGCCAATTGCACCATAACGCTCTTGTTGCGCCAGCATTTTGAAATTGGCGTCAGTGGAACGCCTGTCTTTCTCTTTCAGCGATTTGACGTGCGCTTGCGCATAGGTTACGCCACGAATACCGGATGCGGGCAGCGCACCGTCGTGGTCCGACGCCAAGACATTGGCCGCGGCCCAAAATCGTTCAAAAAGGAGCACTCGCTCCGCCCTCATCCGGATATTGTTTCTTTCATTGCCGCCTCCGGGAGGCGCCAACAAGCTGCCAGCACAAACGACGGAGAAGTAGCGCGGCCGTCCCGCCGCATTGGTCAGACCGGGCAATATCTTGTCGGCCAGGAACAAATAACCACGTTCAAAGCCGAGCGGGTCGATACTACCCCCGGGCAGGTCAGACGGATCATAGGCCGTGAGAAACGGGATGGGTCCTCGAAGGGTATTCAAAGCCAGCCGCTCCAAGATTCCGCCAAACCTGCAACAAGGCGTTTCATCGCGGGAGCTGCATATCGCACGTCTTGCTGCATACCGCGTCGACGTGGGCAGGCGGCCGACGTTCAAATTTCGGTGCGGCCTTCGGCCTGGATGAAGGTTTCGGCGCGTCTCGGGGCATGGTCGCGGCCTCCGCAGGTCGGTCGAGAGGATAGTCGGCAAAGCGGGTCAGTTCCATCAGCCCGGACCGCGATCCACAGCAAGCGGCAATTGGCGGTATCATGATCGGCACAGCGACGCCCGGTCAGGTCGACACCGATGGCTTGGACGACCCAGGCCGGCATGCCGCATGACCAAACAGATGGTCATGAACGTGACATGTTGAGACCGCGACATGGACGCCGTCACGCTGGCGGATGCCAAAGCTGATCTGAGCGAGTTCGTCGATCGGGTCGAGGCCGGAGATGCGATCGACATCACCCGGCGCGGCAAGCCGGTCGCGCGGCTCACGGCGGTGGCCAGGCCGCGCAAGCGGATCGACGCGGCCCTGCTCCCATCCCTGACGGCGAAACTGCCGCCGCAGGCGCCGAGTGCCGCCGAACCGGTGCGGTCGATGCGCGACGGCGATCGCACCTGATGCTCTATCTCGACACACCGCTGATCATCGCAGCGCTCACCAACGAAACGGTGCCCCCGCGCGTCCAAAACTGGCTGGCGAAACAGGATCCGGCGCAGCTCCTGATCAGTGATTGGACCATCACCGAAATGTCCTCTGCCATGGCGATCACGCTGCGGTCCGGGCAGATCGACCTGGAGCAGCGCGCGGCAGTGCTCGCAATGTTCAACAGGCTGGTGGCGGAGAGCTTCACGGTCGTGCCGGTGTCAGGCGGTCATTTCCGGGCGGCGGCGAAATTCGTCGATCAGTACCGCCCCGGGCTTCGCGCCGGCGATGCCCTGCCCTTCGCGACCGCGGCAGGACACGGTGCCACGGTCTGCTCGCTCGACGCCGAGGCCGAGCCGACGCTCGGCGTGCCGACCGCGCTGCTGGTTTGATCGCGACCGGCCGCGGCACCGATCCGAAATTCGTCGGGTCCGGATCGCGTCTGGACCGGACCGCGGCGCGCGACGGGAACGGCTTGGACGCGGAGCCCGGCTCCCCCCGGGGCATCATCGCACGCCACCGCACGCGAAAATCCCCCGAGCGACAGGCCACCGTGCGGGTGCGGTTCGGGATTTGACGTTTCGATGAGGCGCCCGCCGACAGAGCGACCGGAACGTCGAATCCACCACCCTGGAGGCGATCCGGTGCCGGGGTCGCCGACGCCGATCACCCGCCCCGCAAACCGGCGGCCAGCGCCATCAGGGCGTCGGCGAGCTGCCGCCGCGCCTCGGGGGGCGGCAACGGCAGTTTCAGGGCCTGCACACCGGTCTTGGCGTCGCGCTCGATCCAGGGATGCGTCGCATCGGGCCGATCGGCGGATGCCAGCGCTCCGAGGATCTGCGCGCCGATCTGCATCAACGCACCCCACGGATTGCCGTCGGCCTGGGCGGTCCCCGCCGCGTCATCGCCCCGCCCTCCGTCGCCCGGCGCGCCGCCGGTGGTCACGCCGTCGGCCGCCGGCCCGATGGCCGCCCCCCGCTCCTCGACCGGCGTAATCGGTTCGCTCGCCCCGACGTGTTCGGTGACGTTGGTGACCTCCTCCATGAAGCGGGAAAGCCGCGAGCCTCCGAGCGAGATTTCGCTCTCGCCGCCGTCGAGAATGCCCGCCGACAACGACCGCTTGAAGGCCAGCACCGACAACATGCCCTCCTCGATCGTTCCCTTGGCGACGAAATTGACGATCCGCACCGGGCGCGTCTGGCCCATGCGGTGGATCCGCGCGATGCGCTGTTCGAGCACCGCCGGATTCCAGGGGAGATCGAAGTTCACCAGGGTCGAGGCGTGCTGCAGATTGAGGCCGGTCCCGCCCGCATCGGTGGACAGAAACACCCGGCAGGCGGGGTCGTCGCGAAACCGCTCGATCAAGGCCGGCCGCTTGTCGGACGGTACGCCGCCGTGAAAACTGACCCGGCCGATGTCGCGCGCATCCAGACGGCGGATCAGAATGTCGTGACTGCCCCGCCATTGCGAGAACACCACCGCTTTCGCCTCCGGATCGACCAACAGCCCGTCCAGCAGCGCCGCCAGTTCGTCGGCCTTGACGCCATGATCGCTCTGGTGATCGAGCAGATAGGTGCTGTTGCAGGACATGCGCATGTTCTGCAGCGCGCAGGTCAGCCGCCGCTGGTCCTTGTCCGACAGGAATCCCGTCCGGCGCCAGCGGCGGACGATCTGCGCGACGATGTCGGCGTTCTCCTGATGATAGACCATCTGCTTCTCGGTCATCGGCACCAGCAGGTTCTGATCGGTGCGACTCGGCAGCTGGCGCAGCACCTCCGGTTTGCGGCGGCGAACCATGATCGGCGCCAGGGTCTGGCCGATCTTTTCGAGTCCGGTGTAGCCGGTGACCCGACCGTTGTCGTCCTTCACCTGATGCTCGTAGAGCAGCTTCCAGGTCGGCCCGAGACGATGCTGGTCGACGAACTGCACGATGGAAATCAGTTCCTCCAGCTTGTTTTCCAGCGGCGTACCGGTCAACACGATGGCGTAGGCGCTGTCGATGCGCTTCAGGGCGCGGGCCGCGATCGTATTCCAGTTCTTCACCCGCTGGGCTTCGTCGACGATCACCAGTTCCGGCGCCCAGGCCGAGATCAGATCGAGGTCGGGGCTGAGCGTTTCGTAGTTGGTGATCTTGCAGAAGTCGTCGCGGGCGTAATCCTCCTGCCGCCGGGCGCGGCCGCCGCCGATCACCCGCGCCGCCGCCTCGCCCTGCCGCCCGGCAAAGCGCGCGATTTCATTCTGCCACTGATATTTGAGCGATGTCGGGCAGACCACCAGGACGCGCGAGACGCCGAAATGGCCGGCGAACAGCTCCGCGGCGGCGATCGCCTGGATGGTCTTGCCGAGCCCCATGTCGTCGCCGATCAGCGCCCGGCCCGCCCGCACGGCGAACAGCGCGCCTTCCGCCTGGTAGGGGTAGAGCGGCGCCGTCAGCAGCTTCTGCAGCCCGGGATCGGCGGCGCCGAGCGGAAACAATTCGTCGAGCTTCGCCGCCCGCCGCGCCGCGTCCCGCCGGCCGGCGATGAAATCCCGCGCGTCGTCGTAGATGCGGAACTCACGGTCGTGCCGCGACGGCAGCGCCAGAAAGTCCTCCAGCGCGCCGAACCGCGCGTCGTCCAGCCCGCCGTCACGGACGTCGAACAGCCTTGCCGCCGCCGCGACGATTTCCGGCGGACAGCCGGCGCCGGCGCGAAAATGCAGGCGACGCCTGCCGTCGTTGCGCAGATACAGTTCCGAAAACGGCGGCTCGTAGCCGCGCGCGAACGCCGCCTTCGCGCCGCGCTTGTTCATCAGTTGCGCGAGCGTGAACTCGATGTGCTTGCAGGTCCCCAGTTCGGCGGTGGCGTAGTCCGGGCAGGAGCAGAAATTCCCACCCGGCCCGATGCCCCGGATGGCGACCCGATAGCGGGACTTCGACGCCGGATTGGCGACGGAAAATTCCGAGAAAAACGGTTCCGCGGTCAGGTTCTCGAGCTTGAAACCCTGCGCCCGCCCGAACTGGCGGCGCAACCCCCGCTGCCACTCCACCGGCGACAAGTCGGCCGGGGCCCGGGTGCGCGAGAGTTTGGTCTCCTTGCCTTGTCCTTTGGCCGGCTTGGCTTTCGCGCCGGCTTTCGCACGGACCCGCTGTGGTCTGGATCGCATTGCCGCATCCCGTTTCGGGGTTGATCGAATGCCGGCCGACAGCCTCGACCGGCCCGCGCACCCGTGTCCGCCCGCGCGACTGGCGCCCGTCAATTCCACACAACCGAAACTATGAGATTTTATCTTGTGATTTCAATTATATAGAACCAGCCGACAACGACTTCCTGCGCGAATCCACTGAAAATTACATCAGAAATGGGAACACAGCCATCGGTCGGATCGACCGGTATCAAGTTACAAAGCCTGCAACAACTTTCCTGCTGCTCCGCCCTGTCCGGCGATCTTCCCGCGCAACTCGTTCCGATGCTTCCCCGCTTGTTCCTTCAACGGCGGCATTTCGGCGTCGAAGGCATTCGCCTTCCGATTCCCTGGTCCGGACGCCGCTTGAGTCTGGAAATATTGTCATCTTCGTGCTACATATTCATCTGATCTGTAGTGCGAAGGTGTCAGATGCCCACTCCCCACATCCCTCCCGCCGCGGTGCGGCGGGCACTGCGCAAGCTCGGGGCGGACATCCATGATGCCCGCCGTCGCCGGCGGCTGCCTATGGCAGTCGTCGCCGAACGCGCCTTCACCTCCCGGTCGACCCTGCAAAGGGTCGAAGCTGGAGATACCAACGTCGGCATCGGCATCTATGCCGGAGTCCTTCAGGCGCTGGGCCTGCTCGACGGCCTGAGCCACGTGGCCGATATCAGCAACGACAGCGTCGGGCAGGCTCTGGCCCGCGCCGATCTGCCCAAACACATCCATCTCAGGCGGCCGGCCGGATCGTCCCGCGATGGCTGACTTCGAGATCCATATCGATCTGGGCGGCCGCACGCGCCCGATCGGATTGGCGAGGAGCAATCGCGTCCGCGGCACAGAGACCATCCTCTTCGAGTACGACAGCGCATGGCTCGACGATCCAGACCGCTTCTCGCTGGAGCCGGCACTTGCACTGACGCGGGGCGCCTTCGCTCCTCCTGCCGGCCGTGCGACCTTCGGCTCGATCGGCGACTCGGCGCCGGACACCTGGGGGCGCCGCCTCATGCAGCGCGCCGAGCGCCGTCTTGCCGAGCGCGAAGGCCGTGCCGTTCGCACCCTCGCGGAAAGCGACTACCTGCTGGGCGTCGCCGACGAGACCCGACTGGGCGCGCTCCGCTTCCGATGGGTTGGTGAGGATCTTTTCCAGGCGCCGATCCGCGCCGGCGTTCCAGCCCTGATCGAACTTGGCCGGTTGCTCCAAATCACGGAGCGGATTCTCCGGGACGAGGAAACGGATGAAGACCTGCAACTCATCTTCGCCCCCGGCTCCTCCCTCGGCGGTGCGCGCCCCAAGGCGTCGGTCAACGACCGGCATGGTCACCTCTCGATCGCGAAATTTCCGAAGGAGACCGATGACTACAGCATGGAGACCTGGGAAGAGGTCGCACTTCGGCTGGCCGGCCAGGCAGGTATCGCCACGCCTCAGCACGAGTTGATCGACTTCGCCGGCAAGGCGGTGTTGTTGTCGCGACGCTTCGATCGCGATGGGACGACCCGCATCCCATTCCTGTCCGCGATGGCGATGATGGGCGCCAAGGACGGCGAGCGCGGCAGCTACCCGGAGATCGTCGATGCCCTTGCCCGACATGGCGCTCAGGGGAAGACGGACGCCCATGCCCTCTATCGGCGCGTGGTCTTCAATGTGCTGATCTCCAACGTCGACGACCACCTCCGCAATCACGGATTCCTGTGGCCGGGCAAGGCCGGCTGGTCTCTCTCGCCGGCATACGACCTCAATCCTGTACCGACCGACCTCAAAGCGCGAGTACTGGCGACGAACATTGATCTCGACGAGGGCACCTGTTCGCTCGATCTGCTGGAGGCGGCATCGGAATTTTTCGCACTCACGCTGCCGCAGGCCCGCGCGATCATCAAAGAAGTCGCGACCGTGACTTCAACCTGGCGCGACGCGGCCGAGGCGGTCGGCGCCCGCTCGGCTGAAATCAACCGCATGGCCAGCGACTTCGAGCACGACGACCTCCAACGGGCGTTGGCGCTGTGAGGAGGACATTCCTTCGCAGCTTCGAGCCCGCCGGCCCGGTCTCCGGCGCCACCGTCGACCTGGAAGTCTCGGACATCGAGGATGCCGGCATTCGGGAAGTGCTGCAGACCCCGGGCGCGGCTTGCGGCGCGTGGTCCATCGGTCACGGCGACGCCAAGGCCTCGATCGGCCGTTATCTGGACTTTTATAACAGACGACGCCCGAGACGACGCCCGCATTCGAGCCTTGACGGCATGACGCCCGACCAGGTCTACTTCCCCCCGCTGCCGATCCGCTCGGCAGCCTGACCCCGGCAGAGGATCCACTTATCGACGCGGAATTTCTGTCCAGACAACCGGGACCAGCTCTGCCGCAACAACTTTTCAACTAAAATATTGTGTAATTTCAATTGTTTAGTGGAAGTTTTTTATTCCCACTCGATCGTGCCGGGCGGTTTGGAGGTCACGTCGTAGACCACGCGGTTGACGCCCTTGACCTCGTTGATGATGCGGGTCGCCACCCGGCCCAGGAAGGCGGGCTCGAACGGATAGAAGTCGGCAGTCATGCCGTCGGTCGAGGTCACCGCGCGCAGGCCGACGACGTCGTCGTAGGTGCGGAAGTCACCCATCACCCCCACGGTCTTGACCGGCAGGATCACCGCGAACGCCTGCCAGATGTCGTCGTACAGTCCGGCGCGACGGATTTCTTCGATGTAGATCTCGTCGGCGCGGCGCAGGATGTCGAGCCGGTCCTTGGTGATCTCGCCCGGGCAACGGATCGCCAGCCCCGGCCCCGGGAACGGATGGCGGCCGACGAACACCTCCGGCAGACCGAGTTCGCGGCCGAGCGCGCGCACCTCGTCCTTGAACAGTTCGCGCAGCGGCTCGACCAGCGTCATGTTCATGCGCTCGGGCAGGCCCCCGACGTTGTGGTGCGACTTGATGGTCACCGACGGACCGCCGCTGAACGACACGCTCTCGATCACGTCGGGATACAGCGTGCCCTGCGCCAGGAACGCGGCGCCGCCGATCGTCTTGGCCTGCGCCTCGAACACGTCGATGAACAGCCGCCCGATGGTCTTGCGCTTGGTCTCCGGGTCGGTGACGCCGGCGAGCGCGTCCAGGAACTGCGCCTCGGCGTTCACATGCACCAGGGGGATGTTGTAGCTGTCGCGGAACATCGCGACCACCCGCTTGCCCTCGGCGTGGCGCAACAGGCCGTGGTCGACGAACACGCAGGTGAGCCGCTCGCCGATCGCCTCGTGGATCAGCACCGCCGTGACCGCCGAATCGACGCCGCCGGAGAGACCGCAGATCACCCGGCCGTGGCCGACCTGGGCGCGGATCCGGTCGATCGCCTCGTCCTTGAACGCCCGCATGGTCCAGTCACCGGCGCAGCCGGCGATCGTCCGCACGAAGTTGCGCAACAGCGCCGCGCCGTGCGGCGTATGCACCACTTCGGGATGGAACTGGAGGCCGTAGAACCGGCGCGCCTCGTCGGCGATCACCGCGTTCGGGGCGTTGGGCGCGCTGGCGACCCCGCGAAAGCCCGCGGGCAGCCCGGTCACCCGGTCGCCATGGCTCATCCACACCGGATACTTCTGGCCCGCCTGCCACACGCCGGCGAACAGCGCGCAGTCCCCGGTCACCTCGACCTCGGCACGGCCGAATTCGCGATGCTGGCCGGCCTCGACGGTGCCGCCGAGTTGCCGGGTCATGGTCTGCTCGCCGTAGCAGATGCCCAGGATCGGGATGCCCGCCTCGAACAGCGACGCCGGCGCCGCAGGCGCCCCCTCCTGATGCACCGAAGCCGGACCACCCGACAGGATCACGGCCTTGGGGTTCATCGCCGCGAATGCGGCCTCGGCCTTCTGGTAGGGCACGATTTCAGAATAGACCCCCTCCTCGCGCACCCGACGGGCGATGAGCTGGGTGACCTGCGAACCGAAATCGATGATCAGAATCTTGTCGTGCGAAGCCTTGTCGTCCATGGGGTGCCGCGCTGTTCGCCGGAACGGTCCGGGGGATCGGGCTCGATGCCGCCGTTCGGCCCCGCTATTTGCGGCCCGCCCGGGCCAGGGTCAAGCCCGAAGGTTTCGGCGCGTGGATCGACGTTCGTCCTCCACCGCTCCGCTGATCTTTCCCCGATTTGCCCATCCTCCCCGCTCCGCGGCGGACGATGGGGACTGCACATCAGCGGCGCTCACCCTCCCCGCCGCGCCAACAGCGCGACGTAAAACCCGTCGGTGCCGGTGCGGCGCGGCGTCATCTGCAGCCCGGCGGCGCCCAGGATCACCGCCTCCCGGAATCCCTCTGCGGCCTCACCGAGCGCCGCGTAGCCGAGCGGCGCCGTGGTCCAATCGCCGTGGCGGTCGAGGAAGGCGCGGACCTGATCGCCATTCTCCTCCGCCAGGACGGAACAGGTGAGGTAGGCGATCCGCCCCCCAGGCTTGGTCAGTCCGGCCGCCCGATCCAATACTTCGGCCTGTTCCTTCATGCGTTGCTCGAGCGCACCCGGGCGCATGCGCCATTTGGCGTCGGGATTGCGGCGCCAGGTGCCGGTTCCGGTGCAGGGCGCGTCGATCAGGACCAAGTCGGCGCGGCCGGCGAGGTCGGCGAGCACATCCTCCGCCCCGCGCGGCGTGCGGACCTCGACGGTGCGCACCCCCGCCCGCTTGAGCCGCTCGTGGATCGGCGCCAGCCGGCGCTTGTCGAGGTCGCCGGCATAGAGCCGGCCCTGGTTCTTCATCATCCCGGCCAGCGCCAGCGTCTTGCCTCCGGCGCCGGCGCACAGGTCGATCACCGTCTCGCCCGGCCGCGCCGCGGACAACAGCGCGGACAGCTGCGAACCCTCGTCCTGGACCTCGACCAGCCCGTCAATGAAGGCCGGCTCGGCATGCACCGCCGGGCTTTTGGCGTCGGCACCGAGCACGATGCGCAGGCCGAGTGGCGACCACGGCGTCACCGCCGGGCGCAGGTGCGAAAGATCGGCCATGACGCGGCCCCGCTCGCACTTGAGCGCATTGACACGCAGGTCGAGCGGCGCCCGGCGGGCGAGCGCCGCCGCCTCGTCCCTCCGCGCGGCGCCGAACACGCGCTCGAAATAGGGATCGAGCCATTCCGGATAGTCGCCGGCGACGTGCGGCGGCGCCCCCGCGAGCGAACCCTGCGCCAGCGCATGCCCCTCCGTCTCGCTCAGCGGCTGCGGCGCGTACCGGCCCCCGTCGGCGAGCCGGCCGATCGCCGCCGCGTCGTGCCCACGCTCCAGCCGCAGCATCCCGAGCACGATCGCCCGCGCCGACTCCTCACCCATCAGCCAGGCCGCCGACGCCCGCCGCCGCAGCGCATCGTAGACCAGCCCCGCGATGGCGGCACGGTCGCCCGAACCGGCGAAGCGGTGGGACTCGCCCCAGTCCTTGAGGACCGCGGCCGCCGGGCGGCGGCGGATTTCGATTTCGGCGATCACATCGATCGCCGCGGAAAGGCGGGCGGCAGGTGTCATGGGACCCGTATCATCAATCAGGTATTATAATGCCAGTATCGTGCGCGTCATCGGGCATGCGTCAAGGATCATGAACGCGCCGGCACTTGCTACCCCAACCGAAACCGGAATGCGAACGGCGATCACACAGACTCGCCGGCGGCGCCCCACAAGATTGTGTTTCTTCAGTTCACACATCAATAGTTGCGAAATCGCGGCGATGGCGGCAAAATTATACCACCAAAACACAACAAATTTTGGGGGAACGCCATGTGGAACCAGGTCTATGACCCATTGGGCAATGCAACGCTGTCGACCATCGCGGCGGCGTTGCCGGTCGTCACTCTTCTCCTCCTGATCGCATCGAACAAGGTCAAGGCCCACATCGCCGCGATCATTGCGCTGGTCGTCGCCAATCTGGTGGTGATCGTGGTGTTCGGCATGCCGGCCGACATGTCGCTGCGGGCGAGCCTGCTGGGGGCGATCACGGGATTCTTCCCGATCGGCTGGATCGTGCTGAACGTGATCTTCCTCTATCGGCTCACCGTCGCAAAAGGCGCGTTCGAGACGCTCCAGAGCACCATCGGGGGCGTGACCCAGGACCGCCGCCTGCAGCTCCTGCTGATCGCGTTCGCGTTCGGCGCCTTTTTCGAGGGCGCCTCGGGTTTCGGCACGCCAGTCGCGGTCACCGGCGCGATCCTGATCGGCCTCGGCTTCTCGCCGCTGGCGGCATCGGGCCTGTCGCTGATCGCCAACACCGCGCCGGTCGCCTACGGCGCCCTCGGCACGCCGATCGCCGGCCTCGCCAGCGTCACCGGGATCGATCCGTTCCTGCTCGGCGCCATGGTCGGGCGGCAACTGCCGTTCTTTTCCGTGCTGGTGCCGTTCTGGCTGATCTGGGCGTTCGCCGGGTTCAAGGGCGTCAAGGACGTCTGGCCGGCGATCCTGGTCACCGGCGTGTCGTTCGCCGTCCCGCAGTACCTGATATCCAACTTCATCAATCCGTGGATCGTCGACATCGGCGCGTCACTGATCTCGATGGCGTGCCTGATCGGTTTCCTCAAGGTGTGGCAACCGAAGGTGATCTGGACCTCGCCGGCGTTGCGCGGCCGTGACACCTCGGCCTCCGAAATCGCCCCGCGGCCCGCGCCGCGCGGCACGCCGACCCGCGCGCAGATGTGGGTGGCGCTGACGCCGTGGATCATCGTCTGCGTCATCCTGCTGTTGTGGGGCACCAACTGGTTCAAGGGGCTGGTCAATCCCTGGGCGACCTGGGCCTACGACGTCCCCGCCCTCGACAAGATGATCCAGAAAGTCGCGCCGGTCGCCGCCCAGCCGACGCCGGAGCGGGCCCAGTTCATCTTCAGCTGGCTGTCCTACACCGGTTCCGGCATGCTGATCGCGGCGGTCATCTCCGGCTTCGTGATGGGCTTCTCGCCGGTGAAACTGGCGGTCGAATATGGCAAGACCATCAAGGTCTGCGCCTATTCGCTGCTGACCATCTCGGCGATGCTGGCGATCGGCACCCTCACCCGCCTGTCGGGCGTCGACGCCACCCTGGGGCTGGCCTTCGCCGGCACCGGCGTCCTGTATCCGTTTTTCGGCACCCTGCTCGGTTGGCTCGGCGTCGCCCTGACCGGATCGGACACCGCGTCCAACATCCTGTTCGGCAACCTGCAGAAGATCACCTCCGAGCAGCTCGGCCTCTCTCCCATCCTGATGGCCGCCGCCAACTCCTCGGGCGGCGTCATGGGCAAGATGATCGACGCTCAGTCGATCGTGGTCGCCTCGACCGCGACCGCGTGGTTCGGCCGCGAAGGCCGCATCCTGCGTTTCGTGTTCTGGCACTCGATCACCCTCGCCTGCCTGGTCGGCGTGCTGGTGATGATCCAGGCCTATCTGCTGCCCGGGATGATCGTTCGGTAGCACGCAATCCGGCCGATCCGAGCTGCGGATCGGCCGGATTCGGCATCACAGGATGCCGCCGCGCCTGAGGAAGTCCTCGCCGAAGCGGACCTGCAGCGACGCCTTGACGGTGATGCCCGGCTGCGGGAAGCCCTGCGCCGGACCGCTCGGATTGGTATAGTAGGTCATGTAGCGGGTATAATCCTCGTTGAGCAGGTTCTCGACCGACAGCGACGCGAGCATGTCGGGATGGGGCTGATAGCCGACGTACAGGTTGACCAGATTGTAGGAATCGGTGGCCGGAAAGGCCGGACTCCCGCTGCTGCTGAGCGGAATCTGGTCGATGGTCTTGGCCGCCACCGCCTGCCAACGCAACGCAACCGTGAGCTTGCGGTCCCAGAACCGCGCCCCGAGGGTGGTCGCGACCGTGTCCGGCTGGATCCGCGCCAACGGGTTGCCGACGTCGAGATTGCGGCCCTTCACGTGCGAGTAGGAAACGCCGGCGAACCAGTCGCCCGCATCGTAGTGGGTCTCGACCTCCACGCCTTCCAGCCGCGCCTGGCTGACGTTCTGGTATTGGACGCAATCGGGAAACGTCCTCGATTTGTTGATGCAGGTGAACCCGCCCGCACCGGTCTGGCCGATCGCCAGCATGGTCTGATCGATGTAGTCGTCGACGTCGTTGCGGTAGACCGAGACCTTGCCGCGAAAGCCGTCGCCCTTGCGAAGGATGTCGTTGAACCGCAGGTTGAAGCCCGCCTCCTTGGTCTTGCCCACCTCCGGCTTGAGCCCCGGGTTCGGCAGAAACTGGAAATTTGCCATCATGACCGGATGGATTCCGGCGACCAGCGTCTCGGTGATCGCCGGCGCGCGATAGCCCTCCGCATAGGTGACGTAGGGCGTGATCCAGCTGATCGGCGTGAGGCCGATGGTGATCTTGGGCGACACGCGGCTGCCGTCGGTCTCCACCCCGCCGCCGGACAGCTTGTACTGGTCGTACCGGGCCGCGCCGACGACCTCGACCCAATCCGCGACGTTCGACTTGAGCTGCACGAACGCGCCCGACACGTTGCGCTCGCCCGACGGGGTGAAGACGACGCCGAAGCCGGAGGTGTTCACGTTGTCCACGAAGCCGTCGACGCCGTAGGTCAGCGCGTGCCGGACCGGCCCGGTGTCGAACCGCGAGGTGTTGTGGATGTCGCCGCCGTAGGTGTCGATGGCGAACGCCCGCGTCTGCCCCAGGTTGCCCGAGATCACCGAATTGGTGCCGTCGATCTTCAACTGATCGGTGCTGGTCCGGGTGAAATAGACATTGGCGTCGAAATCGAACAGACGATCGTCCGGCCTGGAATAGGTCCACCGGCCGTTGACGATGTCGTTCTTGACCCCGGTGCCGTAGATCGAGGTCGCCTGGACCGTCGGCCGTGTATAGAACGGCTGCCCGGTGGTGTAGTCGCTTTCGTAGTGGATGTAGCCGAACTTGAGCTGGTGGCCATCGGCCGGCCGCACCGTCAGCTTGGCGATGCCGGTCGCCACCTCGTATCCGGTGTTCGGAATCGTATTGCCGTCACCGTCGCGATAGTCGGACTTGTGCCGCTTGGTGGCGCCGACCATGAATTCCACGTTGGGGTTGGCCCGCACCGCCGCGAACGACGACACCAGCCCCTGAAAATTGTTGCTGCCGACCTCGCCCTTGCTCAGCACGCCCCAC
>JAVBUK010000053.1:0-4053 GCA_031555345.1 Xanthobacteraceae bacterium
GGCCGGCTGGCAGCCGAAGGATCTCGACCTGGTAGAAGCCAACGAGGCGTTCGCCGCCCAGGCCTGTGCCGTCAACAAGGACATGGGCTGGGATGTCGCCAAGGTCAATGTCAACGGCGGCGCCATCGCCCTCGGGCATCCGATCGGCGCCTCCGGGGCGCGGGTGCTGACCACGCTGTTGTTCGAAATGCAGAAGCGCGACGCCAGGAAGGGCCTCGCGACCCTGTGCATCGGCGGCGGCATGGGCATTGCCATGTGTGTCGCGCGCTGACGCGCGCGGCGCGCGCCTGACGAAAAGCGGGCTGACCCGGGCGACGGATCAGCCCCTGTCACGGTATCCGGCCGATCCGGAGCGCGGATCGGCCGGAGGTCGGGTCACTGCGTCAGGCCTTTGCCGGCCAGCCATTGCTGGATCAGATCGGCGATCTGGGCGTTGTTCTTGTCCATCATCAGCATGTGGGAATTGCCCTTGATGCCGACGGTCGGCAGGTCGACGACATCGACGCTGCCGCCGGCGGCGCGCACGGCATCGCCGAACTGGACGTCCTTGGCCCGCATCGCCGGCCAGCGGGCGTCGTCGGCGATATAGTCGCCGAACACCATCAGGATCGGGATGTTCTTGAGGGCGGCCGCCTTGGCGATGTCGCCGGGCACCGCCGGCTCGACCGCCACCAGGGCCTTGACCTTGTCGGGCAAGGCCTGGGCGATCCTGAACGCGAAGCCGCCGGCCTGGCTGTGGAACAGAATCACGCACGGGCAGACCTTGTTCACCAGCTCGGTGTAGGCGGCGACGATCGGCTTGTCGCTGTCCAGCCAGCGCGGCACGTTCTGCTTGACAAAATTGTCGTAGGCCTCGACCGGGAACTGGTTGCCGGGCAGCAGCTTCTGCTTGGCCGGATCGGGGTTCCACGATCCCGCCCCCTGGCCGATCCGGAAGCGCTCGAACGGGTTGGCCTTGGTCAGGAACACCGGCGAACTCGGCCAGATGTCCGGACTCGGGTAGCCGGAGCGGCCGCGCTCCACCGCGTCGGAATTGTAGACGTCCCAGCCCTTGCGCACGAACATGTTGACCCAGCCGTCGCGGCCGTCCGGCGTGGTCTCGTAGGTCACGCCGGTCAGGCCGCCGCCGTGCCACATCAGCAGCGGGTATTTGCCTTTGCGGTTCTGCGGCAGGAAATACTGCACGTACATCTGCTCGACCTGGTACAGGCCGTTGGGATCGAGCTTGGCGGGCGTGCCGCCGGCGGCGAACGCCACCTCGCGCACCGGCTTGCCGCTGACCTCGACGGTGCGGCCGCCGATGTGGAACGAGCCCATGTCGCGCAGCGAAATCGGGTCCTTGGGGGTCTGCGCCAGGGCCGACGAACAGGCGAAGACTCCGAGGACGATCCCGGCGAAGAGAGGGGTTTGCATGCAAGGTCTCCGGTTGGTGGACGGGCCGGTTGCGGACGGCTTTTCGACCTCGGTCCGGCGACGCAGCCGGCGACGTCGGGCGCAGCCTGCCCTGGTGAGCGACCCGGTCGGAATGCTAGTTCAGGGCGGGCCGCGGCGCCAGCGCCGGCGTCAGCGCGCGGTAAATAAAGACCGCCCTGCGGTGCGGGCGAGACCGCGACGCGCGGGGCTGTCGCAGCGGCATCGGTATTCGGCCGAATGGCAGCGGGTTGCGGTGGCCGTCACATCTTGTCGATGGCAGGCGGCTTCTGCAGCGCCCAACCCGCGGACCGGTTTCCGCCGCAGGGTTGATGGTGTGACGGTCGCGGCCGGCGGTGGAACGAAAATCAGGGACCTTGATCGATGAAGATTGTACGCGTTCTCAGCGTCGCGCTGCTGGCGGTTGCGGTGACGGCGGCGCTTGTGCCGGAGGCGTGGGCCGGTCCGCGCGGGTTCCATGGCGGCTCCCGCGGCGGGTTCCATGGCGGGGCTCGTGGCTATCATGGCGGCTATCACGGCCATCGCGGCCATCGCGGAGCGGGCGCCGCCGGGCTGATCGGCGGGCTTGTCGCCGGCGCGATCGTCGGCGGCATCGTCGCCAGCCAGGCGGCGGCGAACAATCGCCATGCCGCGTGCGCCCAGCGCTATCGCTCGTACGATCCGGGCTCCGGCACCTATGTCGGCCGCAACGGCGTCCGGTATGTCTGCCAGTGACGGGTGTCGCGGCGGCGGTCGGTTGTCGAGCGCCTCCGGGTGGGGTCGGGTCTGAACCGCACCCGGGGATTGCCGGAGCGGGATTGCCGGAGACGGATGCGGACAAGTCGCGCGGCTATGGCGGGCAGGCCCGGCATGGCCGTTGCCTTGCGTGGGGGCGCTACACCGCCAGGGCATTGCGGGCGGCGCGCGCCAGAAAGCCGGACCGGGTGAATCCCTCCTGTTCGGCGCGCCGGTCGATTCCCTCGAGCAGGTCGGAGGGCAACGTGATGTTGATCCGCACGCTGCGCGGTGACGCGGACGGCGCCGGCACCAGCACCGCGACCCCGGTGCGATTGTCGGCGTCGGCCATGATCGCCTCCAGGGTCGAGGGGGCGGGGGCGGCTTCGCCGTCGGCGGCCAGGCCTCGGAGATGCAGGGCCAGCGCTTCGGCGGCCATCGCGCGCGCCTCGTCGAGTGTCGCGCCGGCGGTGGTGCAGCCGGGCAGATCGGGAAACGACACGCCGTAGTCGCTGTCGGGGTCCTTGTGGATCAGTGCGATGTAGCTGCCCATGATCACCTCAGTTTGAGCCCGGACGGCCGCTCGATGCTGCGGAGGGGGCCGACGGCGATGTCCCTTTTCGGGTGCGGAACCGTGACCCGGCCGCGCCGGATGCTTGAACTGCAGGTGGCTGCCTTTCTGTGCCACCTGGACCCATCCGGCCGCTTCGAGCCTGGAAACAATGTCCCGCGAGTTCATGGTGTATTTGTACACACTGTTGTGCCGTCATCAAGTGCACGCATCGGCGCCCTGAACGGGATACCCGCCGGTGTGGGGCGGGCGCAGGACACGGCTTTGTGGTGGCGAGCGGTCTCGTCACCTGACGCCTGGCCGCCCCGACGAGCTGGAGAAATCTTTCGATTATGGCTGTTTGCCCGGCGTGCCGGTTGCGCCTCGGCGGCGTGGTCCTTATAGTCCGCCGCCATTCGGAGCGTAGCGCAGCCCGGTTAGCGCACCAGTCTGGGGGACTGGGGGTCCCGAGTTCAAATCTCGGCGCTCCGACCATCTAAACCATTGAAAATAAAAACATATTTTGAGCACCCGGCGACGGCTGCTTCCACGCCAGGTCTTCGTGGAAGCGATGTGGAAGCAGGACCGTACGAAGAACACTTCTCATGCCAGCGGACGCGAGGCCGGCAAACATTGCGCGCCGCATCCGTCTTCGCGGGTCATCGGGCAAAGAAATGTCCACAAGTCGCCCCTGCATGTGCAGAGCCTCGACCGCACCGTGCCGCCGGGACCATTTCACCCTCGAGGGCATAGACACGGTCCGGATTGCCAACCCTGCCCGGCGCTGCCGAGGCGGGCCAACCGGCAGGAAGCACCTGCCCCTCCCACCCCGGGGGTATCTGGACAGGCCCCCCGGGGGTGGCCGGCCCTTTTCCAGGGACCCGTCCGAAACACACCACCAAAAAAGGTGAGGTATCTCGAACGGAAAAATCGCCTGCTTCATTGCATCATCGAACCATCAGACGTGTGCGGAGGTCCGCGATGAACCCGCGGCAGTCCTGGTGCGCATGCGTGAGAGAGGCCCCGGCGATACCGAGCTTCAATGAGGCCGCGGCGGTGAGGCCGCGGAGAACGCCCTTTTGCGGGCGGCGGCCGCCTGGGATCCGGAGGCTTCAATGAGGCCGCGGCGGTGAGGCCGCGGAGAACCTGCAAACCTGACACCGTTGTGAGCACCAGCTTGGGCCGCTTCAATGAGGCCGCGGCGGTGAGGCCGCGGAGAACCTCTTATCCAATTTAGTACTTGTTCACGCAGAGTCGGATGCTTCAATGAGGCCGCGGCGGTGAGGCCGCGGAGAACCACCGCGATCGTGTCCCCTGGCGTGGTGTAACTGGCGGTGGGGCCCCGCGATTTCCGGGCC
>JAVBUK010000536.1:0-10166 GCA_031555345.1 Xanthobacteraceae bacterium
CGCGGCCAGCCGCGGACAGCGCAAGCAGTCGCGCCCCGGTTCGGTGATCGCATTCCTCACCGGGTGTCGCCCGCTCATTCGTCGTCGAAATCGTCGTCGTCCGCCGGTCCGACGCCAGTACGCTGCGGTGCGACGCTGCGCTGCAGGAACTGCGGTGTATGGCGCTGCTCACGCGGTTCGCGCGGCGTGCGCTCCGTCCGCTCGGAGGGGTCACGGCCGATCTTCGGCTGCAGTTCGACGATGTCCAGGAACACGTCGGCCTGGCGGCGCAGCTCGTCGGCGACCATCGGCGGCTGGGTCGAGATCGTCGACACCACGGTCACCCGCACGCCGCGGCGTTGCACCGCCTCGACCAGGGATCGGAAATCGCCGTCGCCCGAAAACAGCACCATGTGGTCGATGACCCCGGCGATCTCCATCGCGTTGACCGCGAGTTCGATATCCATGTTGCCTTTGACTTTGCGTCGCCCGGCCTGATCGACGAATTCCTTGGTGGCCTTGGTGACAACGGTGTAACCGTTGTAGTCGAGCCAATCGATCAGGGGGCGGATCGAGGAGTACTCCTGGTCCTCGATAACGGCGGTATAATAGAAGGCGCGCAGGAGGTATCCGCGAGATTGGAACTCGCGCAGGAGCCGCTTGTAATCGATATCGAAGCCGAGCGATTTGGCCGTCGCGTAAAGATTGGCGCCGTCAATGAACAGAGCGATTTTTTCGGTCGGTACTGCCATGGTGGTTCTCGGTTTTGAGATTTGTTCGTTGTTGCCGAATCGCGATTACCTGCAACACCCCGCAGTTCAGGGGGCGCAAAACGTAGTCTGTCGTCAAACGTTGTTGATCTTCTTGGTTGCCTGGAACGTGGACACTGAGCGCAGAAAACCCTGCGGCATGCCGGAGCCGGCCAAGAAAACGACCAGCAACGCACAATCCGAAGCCATGTGCCTAACAGAGCCCTGCCACCACGCCAAGTCAATAATTCGACGGAAAACGGGCTTGCACTTCCGGCCCGACGACGATACCTAAGCCGAGAAATCCACATCCGCGAAACCTTAGGGAGTGGGCGAGGCATGGCCCGTGTCACTGTTGAAGACTGCGTCGACAAGGTCGAGAACCGGTTCGAACTCGTGCTGCTGGCGGGTCACCGCGCGCGGATGGTTTCGTCCGGAGCCCAGATCACGGTCGACCGTGACAACGACAAGAACCCCGTCGTGGCCCTGCGGGAGATCGCCGAGCAGACGATTTCTCCCGGTGACCTAAAGGAAGACTTGATCCACACCCTGCAGAAGTATGTGGAAGTGGACGAGCCGGAACTCGACGCGGTTCCCCTCATCGGCACCTCCGGCAACGCGGATGCGGACGACAACGAGGTCATCGGCGATCGCATGACCGAAGAGGAACTCCTCAAGGGTCTCGAGGGTCTGGCGCCGCCCGAGGAGCGGCCGGAACCGGTGGAGCCAGACGAGGACGATTGACGGGGGCCGCCCGGTCGACCGCCGAAGCATCCAGGTTGCGGCGGCCCGGCCTCACACGCCGGGCCGCTTGGCGTCCGGTTTGGGGCGCCGGGTTTCGCGGCCGGCTTTTGACCCGGCACGGGCGCCGGGACGGCCCCTTCGGCAAAGTGAACAAGGGCGCAAATTTCGCCTTGTCGAGGACGACTTTCGTCACGATCATGAGGGGATAGCAATTATTTGTGCGCCGCGACCGGCGCGGCGAATGGTGTTTATGTCGACCACTGACCTGCCACGCGTAGAGCCACAGCTTCGGGTCCCGACGCCGAACCGGCAAGGCCCCCTTGTTTCGCCTCAACCCATTGAAGGCGAACCAAAAAAAGCAAAGCCGCGGATGATGCGGCAATACGAATTGGTGGATCTGGTCCGAAAATACAACCCGGCAACCAACGAGGACATCCTCAACCGGGCCTATGTCTACGCCATGAAGGCCCATGGCGAGCAGAAGCGGGCGTCCGGTGATCCCTATTTCACCCATCCGCTCGAGGTCGCGGCGATCCTCACCGAGCTCAAGCTCGACGACGCCACCATCGTCGCAGCCCTGCTACATGATACCATAGAAGATACCGCGGCGACCCGCGGCGACATCGATCAATTGTTCGGCGCCGACATCGGCCACCTGGTCGAGGGGCTCACCAAGCTCAATCGGCTCGATCTGGTGTCACGCGAGGCCAAGCAGGCGGAGAACCTGCGCAAGCTGCTGCTGGCGATCGCCGAAGACGTGCGGGTCCTGCTGGTGAAGCTCGCCGACCGGCTTCACAACATGCGCACCATCCAGCACATGTCGCCGGAGGCGCGTCGGCGGGTGGCCCAGGAAACGATCGACATCTATGCGCCGCTGGCCGGGCGCATCGGCATGTACGAGATGCGCGAGGAGCTGGAGAACCTGGCGTTCCGCGAGATCAACCCCGAAGCGCACAAGGTCATCAGCCAGCGTCTGGACGGTCTCGAAGCGCGCAGCAGCAACCTCATCGGCGAGATCGAACAACAGCTCACCCGCAAGCTCGCCGACTGCGGGATCGTGGCGAGGGTGACGAGCCGCCGCAAGCGGGCCTATTCCGTCTGGCGCAAGATGGAGCTCAAGGCGATCGGATTCGAGCAGCTGTCGGATATTTTCGGTTTCCGGGTGGTGGTGAAGACCGTGCCGGAATGCTACCAGGCGCTGGGGATCGTCCACACCACCTGGCGGGTCGTGCCGGGGCGGTTCAAGGACTACATTTCGACCCCCAAGCAGAACGACTATCGCTCGCTCCACACCACGGTGATCGGCCCCGGAAACCAGCGCGTCGAGCTGCAGCTGCGCACCGGGGAGATGCACGACATCGCCGAGTACGGGATCGCCGCCCACTCGCTCTACAAGGACCCCACCGGCTCGCCGAACGAACTGCTGTCGCGCGAGTCCAACGCCTATGCGTGGCTGCGGCGGACCATCGAACTTCTGGCGGAGGGGTCCAACCCGGAGGAGTTCCTCGAGCACACCAAGCTCGAACTGTTCCAGGACCAGGTGTTCTGTTTCTCTCCCAAGGGCAAGCTGATCGCGCTGCCGCGCAAGGCGACGCCGATCGATTTCGCCTATGCGGTCCACACCGACATCGGCAACCGCGCGGTCGGCTGCAAGATCAACGGCAAGATCGCGCCCCTGGTCTCCGAGTTGCAGAACGGCGACGAGGTCGAGATCCTGACGTCGAAATCGCAGATCGCGCCGCCGTCGGCCTGGGAGGCGGTGGTCGTCACCGGCAAGGCGCGGGCGTCGATCCGGCGGGCGACGCGGGCCGCGGCGCGCACCCAGTACGCCGGCTTCGGCCGCCGCATTGTCGAGCGGCTGTGTCATCGGGCCAAGCGCGAATACTCGGACGAGAAGCTGACCGGGGCGTTGCCCCGCCTCGCCCGCGCCACGATCGACGACGTGTTCGCGGCGGTGGGGCGCGGCGAGCTGAAGGCGGCCGATACCGTCCGCGCCATGTACCCCGACTACAAGGAGGAGCGCGCGGTCGTCACCGCGGTGCCGAAGGCGGAAACCGGGTGGTTCGGCCTGAAGCAGGGGCAGGCGGTGAAGTTCAAGGTTCCGGGCGCCACCGACGAGAGCATCCCGATCCGGGGCATCAAGAGCGACCTGCCGGTCCGGTTCGCGCCGGACGGGGGCGCCGTGCCGGGCGATCGCATCGTCGGCATTTTGAGCCCGGGCGAAGGGATCACGATCTACCCGATCCATTCACCGACCTTGAAGGCCTACGAGGACGCGCCGGAACGCTGGCTCGACGTGCGCTGGGACGTCGACGACAAGATGCCGCAACGGTTTCCCGCCCGGCTGGAGGTTCAGTCGGTCAACGAGCCGGGGTCGCTGGCGCAGATCGCCCAGGTCATCGCCGAACACGACGGCAATATCGACAATGTCCAGATGGAGCGGCGGTCGCCGGACTTCACCCGGACGACGATCGACCTCGAAGTGTACGATCTCAAACACTTGACCGCCATCATCGCTCAGCTGCGGGCCAAGGCGGTCGTCGCGAAAGTGGAACGCGTCAACGCCTGATACGAAGTCCGGCCGATCCGTTGTTCGGACCGGCCGGGTTCCGGTGCGCCAGGTCGCCGGCTGGATCCTGGCGATGGCGCGCAAGGCGTGGGCGAGGCGCCGGGCCGGCTTGCCGACGGATCGAGACCGCGGCGACGAGACATTCGATTGCGGTCGCGAGGACCGTACGACCGAGGGGGAGTAGACGTGACGAACCTTCAAGATCCCCGACTGGGAGTGAACATCGACCATGTGGCGACCGTGCGGAACGCGCGCGGCTGGCGTTTTCCGGATCCCGTACGCGCCGCCGAATTGGCGATTTCGGCGGGGGCGGACGGGATCACGGCGCATCTGCGCGAGGACCGGCGGCACATCCGCGACGACGACATCGTCCGGCTGAAGCAGCGGATCGGCAAGCCGCTCAATCTCGAGATGGCGGCGACCGCCGAAATGGCCACGATCGCCGTCTCGATCCGGCCGCACGCGGCGTGCCTGGTGCCGGAGCGGCGCCAGGAGCGCACCACCGAGGGCGGCCTCGATGTGGCGGCGCAACGCGATCTGCTCGCGCCGGTGGTCCACAGGCTCAAAGGCGCGGGCATTCGGGTGTCCTTGTTCGTCGCTCCCGACCCCGCCCAGATCGAGGCGGCGGCGGCGATCGGGGCGCCGGTGGTCGAGATCCACACCGGGGCTTGGTGCGAGGCGCTTCACGAGCGCAAACCCGATCTGGCGACCGCGGAATTCGACCGCATTCGCGACGGCGCGCGGCTGGCCGGCACGCTGGGGCTGGAAGTCCACGCCGGGCATGGGCTCGATTGCGTGACCGCGGCGGCGATTGCGGCCCTGCCGGAGATCGCCGAGTTGAACATCGGTCATTTTCTCGTTAGCGAAGCGATCTTCGAGGGGCTCGCAGCGGTGGTTCAGCGCATGCGGGCGGCGATCCACAGTGGACGCAAGCGAGCAGGAGGAGCGCCGTGATCATCGGCATCGGAACGGACCTGGTCGACATCCGGCGCATCGAAAAGACGATCGAGCGCCATGGCGACCGCTTTCTCGACCGCATCTTCACCGCGGCCGAGCGGGCGCGGGCCGATCGGAAGGCCAACCGCATCGCCACCTATGCCAAGCGGTTCGCCGCCAAGGAGGCCTGTGCCAAGGCGCTGGGCACTGGATTTCGCCAGGGCGTGTTTTTTCGCGACCTCGGCGTCGTGAACCTGCCATCGGGCAAGCCGACCCTGCAATTGACCGGCGACGCGCTGAAACGCCTCCAGGCGATCACGCCCACCGGTTGCCAGCCCCAGATCGACTTGGCGCTGACCGACGAATGGCCGCTCGCCCAGGCGGTCGTGGTGATTTCGGCCGACCGGTCGGCCTGCGGGCAAAACCCGCCGCCTTGATTGCGTCGCGGCCGGCAAGTCGCTACATATGCGGATGCTGGAAGGCTTGACCGGGGCGCCGCGGGGAATGGCGAACGAAAGTCTAAGCATCTGACAAAACGGGATAATTCATCATTCGGGCCAATCCGGTGGATCTCGACTGAATGGGGCGAGTGCATCGGGCGCGCGAGCGACGAGACGAGAGGCCTATGAGCGTGTCATCCGGGGAAAAGCGGAAAGAGGGCGGTATTGCCGAAACCGTGCGGGTCATCGTTCATGCCCTGATCATCGCGCTCGTCATCCGCACCTTTCTGTTCCAGCCCTTCAACATTCCGTCGGGCTCGATGATGGGCACCCTGCTCATCGGCGATTATCTGTTCGTCTCGAAATACAGCTACGGTTACAGCCACTTTTCCCTGCCGTTTTCGCCCCGGCTGTTTTCCGGCCGCGTGCTCGCCTCCGAGCCCGAGCGGGGCGACGTCGTCGTGTTCCGCCTGCCGAAAGACGATTCCACCGACTACATCAAGCGGGTGATCGGCCTGCCGGGTGACCGCATCCAGATGATCGAAGGTGTGCTCAACATCAACGGCCAGCCGGTCAAACGCGAACGGGTCGAAGACTTCATCGACGAGGACGGCGGCCACGCGGTGAGCGTCAAACGCTGGCGCGAGACGCTGCCCAACGGTGTGAGTTATCTCGCCCTCGACCTGCAGGACAACGGGTTCCTCGACAACACCCAGGTCTACACGGTGCCGGCCGGCCATTACTTCATGATGGGCGACAATCGCGACAATTCGACCGACAGTCGGGTGCTCAGCCAGGTCGGCTATGTGCCGTTCGAGAACATCATCGGCCGGGCGCAAGTCATCTTCTTCTCGATCGGTGACGGGGAGCCGGCCTGGCACTTCTGGGCTTGGCCGTGGGCGGTGCGTTGGACCAGGCTGTTCACGATCGTGCGATGAGCCGCGGTGCAAAGGGCCGGCGCGAGCTGGAGCAGCGGATCGGCCACGACTTCGCCGACAAGGCGCTGCTCGAAAGCGCGTTGACCCACATTTCCGCGCTGTCCGGCAGGAGCCGGACCGGCAGCTACCAGCGGCTCGAATTCCTCGGCGATCACGTCCTCGGCCTGGTGGTCTCGGAAATGCTGTTCCGGGCCTTTCCCAAGGCGGACGAGGGCGAGCTGTCGCGTCGGCTGGCCGATCTGGTGCGCAAGGAGACCTGCGCCGAGGTCGCCCGGTCGATCGACGTCGGCGCGGTGATCAAGCTCGGGGTTTCCGAGTCGAATTCGGGAGGCCGCCGACGCACCGCGATCCTGGGTGATGTCTGCGAATCGCTGGTCGGCGCCGTGTTCCTTGATGGCGGCTACGACGCCGTGAGTGGTGTCGTCGACCGCCTGTGGGGCGAGCGCATGCGACGGCCGCAAAAGCCGTTGCGCGATCCCAAGACCGTGTTGCAGGAATGGGCGCAGGCGCGTGGCTTGCCGACCCCGTCCTATCGCGAGGTCGAGCGTACCGGCCCGCATCACAGCCCCGAGTTCCGCGTCGAAGTGGTGCTTCCCGCGCTCGACCCGGCCGAAGGCTCGGGCCGATCGAAGCGGGCCGCCGAACAGGCGGCCGCGGCGGCAATGCTCACGCGCGAAGGCGTCGAACCGGCGAGTCAAGATGGTTGAGAACGACGACACGACGGCAAGCGGGCCGGATACGCGCTGCGGGTTCGTGGCGCTGATCGGCGCCCCCAATGCCGGCAAGTCTACCCTGGTCAACGCCCTGGTGGGCACCAAGGTGACGATCGTCAGCCCGAAGGTGCAGACCACCCGGGCGTTGATCCGCGGCATTGCGATCGAGGGCCGCGCCCAACTGGTGCTGGTCGACACGCCCGGGATCTTCACCCCGAAGCGCCGGCTCGACCGCGCCATGGTGACGACCGCCTGGGGCGGGGCACACGACGCCGACATCGTCGGTCTGTTGGTCGACGCCAAGACCGGCATCGACCAGGACACCGCGGCGGTGCTGGCCAAGCTGGGCGAGGTCGGCGGTCGCAAGATCGTGATCGTCAACAAGGTGGATCTGGTGCCAAAGCCGTCGCTGCTGGCGCTGGCGCAGGCCGTCAATGAGCGCGCCGCATGCGAGGCCACGTTCATGATCTCCGCCCTGAACGGCAGCGGCGTCGGTGATCTGAAGAAATGGCTCGGCGATCATGCCGCGCCGGGGCCGTGGCACTATCCGGAGGATCAAGTCAGCGACGCGCCGTTGCGCAGCCTGGCGGCCGAGATCACCCGCGAAAAGCTGTTCCACCGGCTGCACCAGGAACTGCCGTATCGCTCGACCGTCGAAACCGATCAGTGGAAGGAGCTGCGCGGCGGGGCGGTGCGGATCGAGCAGACGATCTATGTCGAGCGGGAAAGCCAGCGCAAGATCGTGCTCGGCAAGGGCGGCCAGACCATCAAGGCGATCGGGGCGGACGCGCGGCGCGAGCTGATGGACATCGTCGAAAAACCCGTGCACCTGTTCCTGTTCGTCAAGGTGCGCGAGGGCTGGGGCGATGATCCGGAACGGTTCCGGGAAATGGGGCTGGAATTCCCGAAGGAATAGGGCGTCACAGAATCGCGTAGAGGACACCGCCGGCCACGGGGGCGGCGACCCACATCAACAGGCCGATCAACGTGCCGAGCTCGGCATCGAGTCCGCGCGTGCCGTCGACGGCGCGGTGACATCCGTGCCATCGCAATTTGAGGCGAACGCCGGGGAGAGCCGGTTCGACCTGGACGCGCCCGAGGGTCAGGACCGGAAGGAGCCATCGTGCCGTGAAGTAGCAGACGACTTGAACGAAGCCCTCGAGCAGGGTTTCGATGATCGCGCCGACCAGCCGGAGCAGGCCCCGGATCAATACCTCAATTACTCCGCCGACGATTTCTCCCGGCATGCCCGGACGCTCCATCGTGATCGCGAAAAAGCCGCAGCTGACGAGCTGTATCGAAACACATTTGCGTTAATGTAGCGCCATGGAATGGACCGACGTCGGCATCGTGCTCGGAACCCGCAGGCACGGGGAGGCCAACGCCATCCTCGAAGTGATCACGCCCGGGCACGGCCGCCATCTCGGCCTGGTGCGGGGCGGTGGCGGGTCGCGGCTCAAACCCGTCCTGCAGCCCGGTAATACCGTCGCGATCACCTGGCGGGCGCGGCTCGAAGAACATCTCGGCAATTTTTCGGCCGAGGGGATCGATCTGCGGGCGGCGTCGTTCCTCGGCTGCGCCTACGCGGTGTTCGGGGTCACCCATGTCGCCGCGCTGTGCCGGCTCATCCCCGAGCGCGACCCCCATCCGGCGGTCTACGCCGCTTTGCTGGCAATGCTCGATGATTTCGGGGTGCCTCTGCGGCTCGCCGTCCGCGTCGCCCGGTTCGAGCTGCAGCTGCTGGCCGAAATGGGTTTCGGGCTCGACCTCGCCCGATGCGCCGCCACCGACCTGACGGAAGACCTGGTCTACGTGTCGCCCAGGTCGGGCCGGGCGGTGTCACGGCAGGCGGGGGAGCCGTGGCGCGAGCGGCTGTTTCACCTGCCGGCGTTCTTGAATGACGCGGGCGAAGAAGCGGAGACGAATCGCGTTCCCGCCCTGGACGAACTGGCGGCGGCATTCGCGTTGACCGGGTATTTCCTCGACCGGCGCATGTTCGAGCCGCGCGGTATCGTGCTTCCGGAGGCCCGGCAGAGCTTTATCGCCGCTGTGTTGCGCGAGAGCTCTCGGACGGGTGTTCCCGGTTGAGCGTTCCAGACGATGTCGGCGGATGGAAGCCCATCCGCCGGCGATCGTCTGCCCGGAAACCGTGTCACCACCGTCGATAGCCGTACCCACGGTAGTAGCCACCGCGATAGCCGCGGTATCCGTAGCCGCCACGGTAGCCGCGGTAACCATAGCCGCCGTAGTAGCGCGGGCCGGTCTGTACGCAGGCGCGCCGCCAGCCGCAGCCATAGGGACCGCAGCGCCAGGCCCGCCGGCACACCACCGCGACATCCTGGGAGAGGTCGGCGGCGTTGGCGGCGATACCCAATCCTGCCGGCGCGCCGAGCGTCATCGCTTCCGCGCGTGGGGTGCCCAACAGTCCGATCGAGAGCGTTGCCGCCATCAGAACCGCCAGCAGCATCCATTTACGCATGTCATCTCCTCCTGTGTGCCCGTTGCTGTATCCGTCGCCACCCCGTTCCGGCAGAACGGCCAGACCCGTCGACACCATAGCGGTCGATAGCCGAAGAACAGCTGGCTACGGTGTTCATATCCGGTTCATCTCGAAGGCAAAGTGTCGCATGAGCACTCTATCGGGGTGAACGCCGGAACCGGACGATGAACCGCCTTTGCGGCCGAAAGCCGGCGCTGCGGCGGCGCTTACCAAGTCCGGCGGATCGCGGCGGTTGTACGCGGTCTTCCGTCCTTGTATTCGAGGCCCCATGGGCAAACAGCTGATTCCCGCCGAACCGTCCGAGGTTCAGGATATTGCGCTGCGCGAGGCGCTCGAGGAGCGCTACCTCGCTTATGCGCTGTCGACCATCATGAACCGCGCGCTGCCGGACGCGCGCGACGGCCTCAAGCCGGTACATCGGCGTATCCTGTATGGCATGCGCCAGCTGCGTCTGGACCCGGGGGCGGCGTTCAAGAAATCGGCCAAGATCGTCGGCGACGTGATGGGCAATTTCCATCCGCACGGCGACCAGGCGATCTACGACGCCCTGGTGCGGCTGGCCCAGGACTTCGCCGCGCGGTATCCGCTGGTCGACGGG